>JALYQB010000540.1 GCA_030856045.1 Actinomycetota bacterium | reverse complement strand
CAACACGATCGCCAGATCAGGCACCGTGATGTCGCTATAGAGGATCTGGATAACAGCCGGTTCGACGCCATCGAGGACGTCGAGGACGAGCGAGGACGGCACGTATCGATCGCAGACCACGATCGTGCCATCAGCCAAGGCAGGACGAACCACCTGCCGATCATGGTGGTAACGGTCGGCAGCGACCAAGCACGACAGCGCCATGCCACGAAGCTCGTAGGTTTGTCCGCGCGCCAGGTTGCCGAGCGTCGATCCCGAGGGCGTTGTGGTAACCAGGACACGGAGTCCTTGTGCCCTGAGGCGCAACCCCATGAGTCTGCTGACGGTCGTCTTACCGACACCACTCGGACCGTCGACGGTCACGAACAGGCCCCGACCCTCGGCCATACTTGACCCCTCGACGTCCCGCGACTGTAACTCACAGTAGCCATGGGTCCGACCTCGGCGCGTCGGCTACTCGTGTACTCGCCGGCTTACCGCGCGTAGAAGACTCTGGGCGATTCAGGTGACGCCGAGGTTCGTAGGACCACCGTGAGGCGTGCCGTCGACGCTGACATCTCATCGACGGCTACGCTGATTGATCGACCGCAAATGCCACCAGACCTCTGCAGTTCTTCGTCCAGGTAGTAGTCCATGCTGTCGAAAACAGTACAATGCTGTCGAGGTCTACTGTTCCTGCGCCACCGTCGGCGCCGCAGCCGACACCGTCGGCACCGTCCATACCGATCTACGTGGTGCCATCCAGGCAGATCCATGACCAAGGCCAGCGACCGGAGCAGGAGGTCATCATCGCGGTCTGATGTCGGCCCGTGGTCTGCCAGTTTGGCCAGCCGCTGCCGCATCCGTCCCCCGAGCAGCCAGTACGTCGTTTGCCATACGCTGCTCACGGCTCCGGGTGGGAGGCTCCCGTGAGTGACACGTCGCGCGGGTCGACGTCGGTGACTACCTCGCCCTGTACGACAGCGATGGACCCCTCTCGGCCATGCCCTCTTTGGCGAGGGCGGGTCACTCAGGCTTCGGGGCGGCCGGGTGGCTCGATGACGGCCCGTCTTGCATGCGCAGGCGCAGCACGTGCTGCACGTGCTCGCCGAGTTCGGCGGGCAGCTGCACGGCGAGCAGGGTCGGGCCGGGGGTGGCGACGAGGTGGGAGCCGGTGAGGGTCACGGGCCAGCCGAGCAGTTCGGTGTAGTCGAACTGGGCGGCGTGCACGTCGGCCTCGGGGTGCGCGGTGTTGGGGTGGATCATGGGAGCAGCACAGTCGTTGTCGGGTGCGGGGGAAGTGACCTGCTGTGTGCCGGTTGTGGGGCAGCAGCGGGCAGCGCCGCCTGGTGAGGGTGCCGGTTGGTCTGGTCAGGCTAGGTTCACGGTCTTGACGGCAACGTGGGGACGGAGACCGTGGTGACACACCGGGGCGATCGATCACATCCGTTGGACGCCGTGTTCACCGACCGGGGGCTGAGTCTGGCCGGCCTTGCTGAGTTGTTCCGCGCGGCGGTGACCGCCCGGGGGTTCCGCTCGGGTGCTGATCGCAACCTGACGTGGAAGTGGAAGACCGGGCGGCGGGTGCCGACCGAGGAGTCACAGTGGTACCTGGCCGACGCGCTCGGTGTCCCGCGCCAGCTGGTGATCGATCTGGGGTGGCCGGAGTGGCTTCGTCACGCCGTCGCTGGCTCACCGTCGGTGCTCGACGTACCGTGGTCACCTGCTGGGACGGCACGAGTGCTTCGGGATATCGCGGGAGGTCGGATGGATCGCCGTGGCTTCATGATCGTCACCGGCGGTGCGCTGTCCGGGGTGGCCGCGAGCTGGGCCGGGGCGTTGGAGGGCGCATCCTCCTCCCCGGCCGCGCCGGATGCCGCCGGGGATCCCGGACGGCTGAGTGCGGCCACCGTGGATCGGGTGGGGCATCGTCTCGCTGAGCTGCGCCATCTCGACGACGCGCTCGGCGGCGCTCGGTTACACCAGCTGGCGGTGGCCGAGTTCAGCTGGCTGACTCAGCTCGTGGAGACCGCAGGCTACGAGACGCCCACCGGTCGGCGCCTGGTGGGCCTGATCACCGAGGCGGCTCGGCCGTGTGGCTGGCTGCACTTCGACGCCTCCCTTCACGCCGCCGCGCAGTCCTACTACATCGCCGGGCTGCGCTGCTCGGCCACCGCCCAGGATCCGCTGGCAGGCGCGCACATCCTGGCGTGCATGAGCCTCCAGGCCACGTGGACGGGTCACCACCAGGATGCCGTCACCTTGATCGAGAGTGCGCAGGAGCGACTCGGCGGTGATGCCACGCCTCGGTTGCGGGCGTTGCTGGCCAGCCGCAAGGCCCTCGCCCACGCCAGGGCCGGTGAGGCCGCTGCCTGTGGCCGGGCACTCAACAGTGCCGAGCGACTTCTCGACGCCGTATCGCCCGGTACCTGGGAACCGGACTGGATCTACTACTTCGACGAAGCCGAGCTCGCCGGCCACGCCGGTGCCTGCTGGATCGCCCTGCGCCAGCCCGCGCGAGCCAGGCCGCTGCTCGACACCACGCTGCGCACGACCGATCCCAGCTTCGTGCGGGACCGGGCCATCCAGCACACCTGGAGCGCCGAAGCACACCTGCAGGACGGTGAACTCGACCTGGCCTGCGAGGAGCTCGGGGCAGCGGTGGACCTGGCGCACCGGACCGCCTCGGCGCGCGCCATCGCCACGATCCGGCAGACACGGCAGGCGATGTCGCGTTATGACCGTGAGACCCGGGTCCGAGAACTCGACCGCCGGCTCGCCACCTTCGCGGCATAACCGCAGGGGTGACCATGGGCGCGGAGTAGCCGGTCCTTCCTGGCTTCCCTGCTGCAGATCAGGAATGTGCCGGGCGACGTGCGACGCGCGCTGGAGGTTCGGGCGGTCGCTGCCATACCTGCCGGGCGTACGGAAACCACCGCTCAGAGTCAGCGCTCGTCGTCGGGGTTCCGGCGGCCGAGGCCGCGCAGGAAGTCGGGATCATCGTCCGGCGCGACCGACGGACGGCGCGCCTCGCTCAGCGACTCCGGCCCGAAGGCCCTCCAGAGCAGCACACCGGTCGTCACCGCACCGACAGCCGCCAGCAAGTACAGCACCCGCGTCACCTCCTCAGCTCTGGTATCGAGACTAGCCGCGCACGGTGAACCGGACGAACGAGGCTCACACCGGTCACACACACCCCGGCGCGGGAATGTCAGCGGGACGTCAGGGGGCCGAGTGCGACGCCGGCGTGGTCAGTGCGGCGAGCAGGGCGTGCACCTCGCTCTCGCGGAAGCGGCGGTGGCCGCCCGGGGTCCGCAGGGAGCCGATGCGCCCCGCGGACGCCCAGCGCGTGACGGTCTTCGGGTCCACCCGGAACAGCGCGGCGACCTCACCCGGTGTCAGCAGGCGTTCCGCCTGTTCCGGGCGGGTGTCGGACGTGGTTGTGGACATGGCACGACCTCCTCGCTGTGTCCGGGACCTTCGGAGTCCAGGACCTTTCGGACGCATCGTGACATCCTGTCCCCTGTGTACTCGAACCGTTGTGATTCGGTAAAGCGCCGGTAATCGGGTGAACCCCCCGAATCCGGCTCCAACACGGGTCGATGGCGGCTGCCGCGTAGTCTCGGCGGACATGCCCGAGCAGCCTCCCGTGCCCCCGGCGCCGCCCGCGCGCGGCAGCCTGGTCCGCGACGTCCTCCTCTACACCGCCGCGCGCCTCGCGCTGGTCGCGGTCGTCGCGCTGCTGCTCGTGCTCGTCGGCGTACCCGTCGTCGTCGCGTTGCTGATGGCGCTGGTCGTGTCGATGCCGCTGTCGCTGTTCGTGCTGCGCACCATGCGGGCGCGGGTCAACGCCGGGGTCGCCGAGGCCACCGAGCGGCGCCAGGCCGAGCGGGAGCGGCTGCGCTCGCAGCTGCGCGGCGAGCGCTAGCCGATGCCCAGGGCGAGGCCGGTCGCCGTCGCCCAGACCAGCATCGCGACACCGGTGGCCCGCAGCATCGGGATCAGCTCCCGCCCTCCGATCCCGGCGAGGATGCGGCGCGCGGGGAGCACGGCGAGCGGGGTAGCGGCCAGCGCCACCAGCGCTGCGGGCATGACCGTCGCGAGCCCCGCCGTCACCACGAACGGGACCGCGACCAGTCCGGCGTAGAGCAGCCGCGTGCGGCGGTCGCCGAGCCGGACGGCGAGGGTGCGCTTGCCCGTCGCGGTGTCGGTGGGGATGTCGCGGAGATTGTTGGCCACCAGGACCGCGGCCGACAGCGCTCCGATGGCGATCCCGGCCGCGACCCCCGTGCCGCTGACCCGGTCCGCGACGACGTACTGGGTGCCGAGGACCGCCACCGGGCCGAAGAACACGAACACCGCGAGCTCGCCCAGCCCCGAGTACCCGTAGGGCTTGCGCCCGCCGGTGTAGGTCCATGCGCCTGCGATGCACGCGGCACCGACGGCGATCAGCCACCACCGGCCGGTCAGCGCGACGAGGGCGAGCCCCGCGACGGCAGCGACCCCGAGCCATCCGATCGCGACGGCGCGGACGGCCGAGGGTGCTGCCGCGCCGGAGCCGACGAGCCGCAGCGGCCCGACCCGGTCGGTGTCGGTGCCGCGTACGCCGTCGGAGTAGTCGTTGGCGTAGTTGACCCCGATGATGAGCGAGAGCGCCACGAGCAGCGCCAGCCCCGCCCGCGCCCAGGAGTGCTCACCCAGCGCGGCGGCGGCCCCGGCCCCGGCGATCACCGGGGCGATGGCGTTGGGCAGCGTCGGGGGCCGGGCGCCTGCCACCCACTGAGCCGCGGTCGCCACGGCACCGCACCCTACCCCCGTCAGCAGGGGGTGGCGCCGGGCTGGAGCGCGACGTGCGCGGCGGAGACGAACTGGTTCGGTCCCACCCGCAACCACAGATCCGTCGTGCCCTGGCTGCCCGTCACGAGCTGGCCGGCCACGGTGCACTCGACGACCAGCCGCGCGTGCTCCGCGGCGAGTCCGACGACGGCGTTCTCCCGGGCGGGGCCGGTGCGGACGTTCAGCATGCCCGTCCGCACGGTCGCGACCGGGCCGGGGAACGTCCACAGGTAGCTGACGTTCACCCACGCGTTGTCGAGGAGCCCGAGGCCGTCCCAGAAGGTGCCGTCGGCCAGGTCGATGCCGGCGGGGTTGGCGACCCGCCTGCCGAACTGGTCGAGGCCGCCGTTGTAGCCGGTCTGGAACGCCGCCTGCGCCTGCGGGAGGCCCTGGACGAGGTCGCGCCAGGACTGCCGGAGCGCGGAGTCGTTCCAGTAGTCGTCCGTCGTGTTCCACGGCCCGACGTCCCACACCGGCGCCCACTCGCAACGGCCGTTGTCCGCGCAGACCTTGACGGTGTAGTCGCCCGTGCCGCGGGGCGCGAGGCCGCGGCGGGAGGGCAGGGCGGCGAAGTGGTCGCGCGTTCGGATCACGTGACCGTTGGCGGTCGTGCCGCCGACCAGTCCCTCGCGGGTGGCGAACACGCGGAATGTGTCGGTCACGCGGGGCGGGGGTAGCGGGAGCGGATCGAGATGGACGCCCGGCACCGGAGTGAAGCGCAACGACCGCACGGCCGGGCTCGCACCGTCGTCGCCTGCGAGCAGCACCAGCCTCCCCTGCACCCGGCGCACTGCCGTGCCGAGGTCGACGGGCCGGCCCGGCTCCACGGGGATCCACTCGGTCCAGCGTTCGTCGTCCAGGAGCCCCCGGATGTCGACGAGGACGTCGGTGCCCGGTGGCAGCTCCGCTGAGACCTCGGCGAACACCCGGTCCACGGCGGTGTCGAGATAGCGGCGTGCCGTCACCAGCGTGCCCTGCGCACGCGCGCTGCCCGTGCTGGCGCCCGGCGCCGCGGTGGCGGGGTCGATCTGGAGCATCCCGTTCTCGGTGCGCACGCCGGCGTCGTCGCCGTCCGGGACCAGCTCCACCGGCCACGATCCGATGGGAGCCGGAGCAGGAGCCGGACCGGGTGCCGGCGCCTGGGCGGCCGCGCCCGGCGCGGTCA
>JALYQB010000523.1 GCA_030856045.1 Actinomycetota bacterium | reverse complement strand
GCCCGGCGTCGCGGGCACCGCGGTGCGGCGGACGGCCGAGCTGCTCGCGCTGGGGTCGGACGGTGAGCAGGCGTGGCAGCCCGCGCTGGAGTGTCCCGATACGGCGAGGTTCGCGCGTGCGGCCCGCCGCAGTGGCCGCAGCGGTGCCGCTCTGTCGACGGCCCTCGCGGTGCTGGCGACCGAGGTGCGTGCCGGGGCGCGGGAACAGGCCGAGGCGCGGGCCCAGCGGGCCGGGGTGCTCATCACCGGTCCGCTCGGCCTGTGCTTCCTGCCCGCGTTCCTCACGCTCGGCGTGGTGCCGGTCGTGATCGGGCTGGCTGGGCAGCTGGTGGCCCAATGGTGATCAGACGCAGTGGTGATCGGACGCAGTGGTGATCCGACGCAGTGGTGATCCGACGTCCGGGGCACGGCGCCCCGGCGCAGCGCCCCGGTGGCGCGGAGAGGAGTGGACATGATCAGGACCAGGAGGTGGGCTCGCACGCTGGTGCTGCGGCTCGCGGGGGTCACCGAGGACGACGCAGGCATGAGCACCGCCGAGTACGCGACAGTTCGTCCATGCACCCTCGGGTCGAGGCCTAGAGTACCATGCCAGACGACGTTTCCGCAGGTCAGAGAGGCGCAACCTCCCCGATTCTCCGGTCACTTACTTAAAGTGACCGTCAGTAGCGGAAAGTGGCAATGCAATCGGCGTGGCATGTTGAGATCATCGTCCGTCTGTAGTCTGGGCTGGTAAGACCGCTATCACGGGAGGTACCCACCGTGCCCGATATGCCAACCGGCCAACTCATCAGGCTGTACCGCATCGATCGCAAGAAGAGCACGGTCTCTGTGGCGGCCCACGCGGGCATCACCGCGCGTTACCTGGAGATGATAGAAGCCGGTACTAAAACACCTTCCCTGCCGGTCCTGTACACGCTTGCCAAGGTGTTGGGCGTACGCACGTCTGCGCTGCTCGGTGAGTCGCCAAGCGAGGACCATGAGGGACCAGTCAACCCGCGTCTGGCTAAATTGGAACGGGCGCTTGTCACGTACCGGACGCTGATGCTAAGCGATGGAGGGCAGCTCCCCACGTTGCCCGAGTTGGCTGAACAGATTAGTGCTACACAGAAAACATGGTTCAGCTCGCCCCATAAGTACAGCGATGCGCTGCGGGTGCTCCCCGACCTGATTATTAACACTGAACGAGCCGTGCATGAATCTGGACGTTCGGTGGAGGCATGCCGCCAGGCGTCCGAGGTCTACCAATTGACGCGGGCAGTGTTGAAGTATTTGGGACGAACTGATCTCTGCGGGCTGGTGTCGGACCGTGCCATGCGCTACGCCGAGGAGACTGACGATCCGCTGTTGATCGCGGCCGCCACGTGGAGCCTTGGCCACGCCATGCTCACCGACGATATGCCTGCCGGAGCGGTAGACCTCGCCATGCTGGGGGCAGAAAATCTAGAACCGTTGCTGCCGGACGGCACTCCTGCGCACTTCTCCCTCTATGGCGGGCTGCTGTTGGTGGCGACGTTGGGATCATTACGTACTGGCGACCCATGGCGGGCGCGTGAGCTGCTGCGCGGACCAGCCCACCAAGCCGCGTTGCGCGTTGGTGACGGCCACAACTACCACAGTACGGTATTCGGACCGACGAACGTGGGCATCCACATGGTCAGGGTAGAGTATGAAAGTGGCGAGATAACTGAAGCCCTGCGAGTGGCCGACGACGTGGATATTTCCCGCACGCCGTCCTTGGAGCGCAAGACAAGCCTGCTATACAAGGTTGCCCAGTGCTACGAATGCCGAAACAACGATACTGCGGTCTTTGTGCACCTGAAGATGGCTGAGGCGCTATGCCCAGAGGACTTCCAGCACAGGCAGGACGTCCGTAACATGGTGACGACGCTTGTTAGGCGTGCCAAGCCTTCCTATGCCTCCGAGGTACGGGAATTCGCCAGCCGAATCGGGCTGCTGAACTGACAGTTCAAGGAATTAGCGAACTGACAGTTCGTGTATGAATCGGGTTCGGCTTTCACGGCTCCCTCCCGAGGCGATACCGTCTCGCCTGCCCCTAATGGACAGGGGTGATGGCCGTACCCGGTAGTAGTGTTTCACCCTCGGTACCGGGTACGGCCATCCCAGTTCGTGAGGGAAGGCCCCAGGGCAGTGCGCCGAACGATGAGGGTAAAAGCTCGCGGTAATGAAACCGTGGCTGTGGTCGTCAAGGTATACCGGCAAACGGTATGGCTGTCGATCGTTCCCATCTTCAATGGTGAAGCTATTCTTGAACCTCAAAGTGTCGATAGTTTAGTGGACACACTCGTTGAAGCCGTTCAGGAAGCCCGTAGCTACCAGCCATGAGCCGGGCCAGGGGCGGGGCGATGCCCGTTACACAGCCGGTCGGGTGGGTATTCCTCGACCGGGACAATAACGCCGGATACACGATCCGCTGGCGGCGCGGCGACTCGGTGGCCTACATACTGGCCGGACAGCAGATGTTTTCCCACCAGACGGTTCATGCGCTGGACACCATCCCCGTGTCGCCCTCTGGATGGACAGACCTCGCCGAGATCCGACTCACCGGGGAGCGGTGGCAACGTCCGCGGTGAGCAGCGTCTACGAGACGCAGCTTCGGCTGTGGTCTGAGCAGCTTAAGCGTGTCCTGTACAGCCAAGATCCGGTAGACGAGCTGAGCTTGCGGGTAGCCGCTGGCGTCTACGCGGCGCTGCGCCAGCATCGGGTCGACAAGCACGGCCGGTGCGGCCACTGCTGCCAGTTAAGACCAGGTTGGTGGCCCCGGCGACGGCGAACCTGCACCCTCTACCTGGCCTTTACCGTGGCGATGAACCAGCCGATCGACCTGGACCGTACCCGATCTTGTAGACACTCGGTCGTGACTGCCGCTGATTGCCAGCGGAGGAAATTTCGTGGCGACACGATGGGCCGCCGCGCCACCTGCTATGATAACGCAGTCGCCGAGTCGTTCTTCGCGACTTATAAGAAAGAGCTCATCCACACCCGGCCGTGGAACGACCTCACCGAGGTTCGGCAACACACGTTCCTGTGGATCGAGGGCTACTACAACCGCCGCCGGCGACACTCCACCCTCGGCTACTTGACACCCGAGGAATACGAGCTAGGATACAGGAAACTAATCGACCTGGCAGCTTAAGCCGGTGTCAATAAAATCGGGAACACTCCAAACTCCGGCGGCGACCACTGCCAGGGCGCCGCCCCGTCCCCGACCCACGAGAGCTGCGCTCCAGCCCAAGCCACCCCGCTCCGGTAGAGGATCCGCTTGCGGACGTCGACGTACAAGTTCAGCTCGGTCAGTTGCACACTGGTGGCATGGACGTGGCGATCAGTACATTGCGGGCTGAGTTGACGACCTGGATCGAGCGGGCTCGTGCCGGCGAGGAGGTCATCGTCACCGACCGCGGGACTCCCGTGGCCCGCCTGCTGTCGGTCGACACAGCACCGATACTCGACCAGCTCACCCAGCGTGGCGTGGTGAGCAGACCACGCCGTTCGGGCGGGCCGACCGCCAGCGGAGCACCGCGCGTACACGCCAGCGGCCCGGTGGCCGAGCTGGTGAGCGAGCAGCGCCGCTGCTGACAACCATGGCGATCGTATATTTCGATAGCAGCGCTTTCGTCAAGCTGGTGGTCGAGGAGGAGGGCAGTGACCTCGCGGCCGCACGGTGGGACGGCTGCGATGCCGCAGTCAAGTCGCCTGGCCTATCTCGAGGTTAGGGCCGCGTTGGCCGCAGCGGGGCGCGCCCATCGGTTGGACCCTGATGCGCAGCGCCAAGCCGAGGTGGCGTGGCAGCGTGCTCTTACTAATGGGAAAGCAGACTACTGGACTTACATTCAGGAAGCCATCTGGTCGATGAGCAGCGACGATGAAGATCAACAGAGTTATCTAAAGTCCAGTAGCCTAGTTTCTCCTTAGTAGAAGAATGACGGATCCCCGTGCCGACGGACGGCCTCCAAAGCGATGTTGGCTTCATCCGTGCACTGTTGCGCCGCAGGAGGACTGAAAGCGAATTCAGCACAAACCCGATCCATCTCCTCCTTGAAGCGATTGTCGATCCAGTCCTTCGTTTCACGCGTAACGCTCAGGCCTACGCCGTACTTGGCACCGTAGTTACGGTATCCGAAATCGTGCTGCACGCAAGGAACGTGGTGGAACGAAAGCGGGCCGGAACAACCGTCGGTGCTGAGCTCGAATGGGTTGCCCTGGGTGCCCTTGTCGGCTGTTTCGAACGCATCAGCGGTCAGAGCCATGAGGTCATTGGCGCGCTGGATGACAGGGGTCACCGGCGCAGGCGGCCCGGGAGCAGCAGCAGCAGCAGCAGCAGCAGAGGTGACAAACGGCGGCGCCAACAACAATATCGCCGCCACCGTGATCGAGGCCCCGATCCTGCGCGTGGAGCCACCTCTGTCAGTCATACAGAAACGCCCCCGGTCAAGAAAAGCGTAAGCCATCTCGGATTGAAGACCCTATCCTTTCCTGCCGGAGTCAACAGCGCGCTTAGCCTTGATTCTGGTTCCGGGCGAGGTCGTGGCCGGTAGGTGCCGCAAGGCACCGCCGTGCTCGGCGTCGCGGATGTTCTCGATCTCGGTGCGGTGCCGGCACCAGTACTCGACCGCGGCGGCAGCCTCGGGCGTGGACACCTCGAGGGCACCCGCGACCTGCGCACCGGTCAGGTGCAGCGCGTCGACCCAGTCGGCCTCGCCCGTCCCGGCGAGCATCCGCCACAGCGGGTGATGCGCTTGGTGCCGAATAGTCGATGTCGGCGCGTAGATGACGTGATCCGCTCAGGCGCCGGCGTGCAGGTAAGCGGCCCACAAGGAGGGCGTCGCGGGCAGCTCGTCTCGGATGGCACGCACAGCATGGTGCAGTGCCTGCGCGGCGCCCCTGGTGTCGATCGTGTCGGGTCCGGTGGTGAGGGCGGTGTAGAAGGTGTCGGCGACGCGGACGGCGAGGGCATCGTCGATCTCCCACAGGGTGCCGACCACGTGCGGGTAGCCGGCGAGCTGGAACGCCGTGGTCAGGTGAATGGCCTCGTCGATCAGGTCGGTGGAGGAGTTGAACGCCGTCCGGCAGGCCGACAGGGAGGCCAGCCGGGCCCGCTCGAGCCGGATCGGCGCCAGGCTGGTGACGGTGAGCGGGTCGGTGTCGTGATCGTGCAGCAGCAGCAGGTTCTGCGACGGGTCGACGGGGTGACTGCTGCCGTGGCAGGCGAAGTGCGCGATCGCGCAGCCGCCCAGCTGGGCCAGCACGGTGGCCCTGGTCGGCAGGGACGCGGTGGTGGCCGCCGGGTCCTCGATCAGCAGGGTGGACCCGGGGAGCCGCGCGTGAACCAGCGCGGCTTCTGCAGCGACGTGGCGCAGCGGGCTGTCGATGCCGGGGGTGGTGGGCATGGCCACGATCAGCGCCCGCTCATCCGTGCCGGATGCGGTGTTACGTTCCCGGGCGTAGCCGAGCGCGCGGACGGTGGGGGTGTAGGACGAGATCGCCCGGTCCATCACGGTGCGACGACCTGAGGGTCCCGGCGGCTCCCGGTGGTAACCAGCAGCATGCAGGGGTAGAAAACCCACAAGCCCACCCGGTGCCCACCACACCCGCGGCCACACGGCCCCGGGCGCTGGGGTGCGCTGGTAGCCGAGCTCATCCAGGATCGGCCGGGCCGCAGCGTCCCACAGCCACTCCAGGACCGCACTGAGTGTGTCCTGGGCACCTCTCCGTTGGTCCGAGCTGGCATCGGGATCATGCGCGGTGTCGAGGGCCTGATGGAAAAAGTTGATCCTGTCGATCAGGGCATCCTGGGCGAGGTCCGGCAGCGGAACGGAGGTGATCCCCTCCGGGGTGAGCAGGATGGCGTCGCTGCGGTACTGGCTGACGTTGACCACCACGACCGGCCCGTGCTGGGCATGGCGGACGAGCCGGTCCGGCTCGGGCGGTAGCGGGAACGTCTCGAAACCGTCCAGACCGCGAATCTCGGCCACCGTCGCCTCGAATGCGGCCGTGAGGTGGTGGCGGTCCGCGACCCGGTGCTCTCCCCAGGCGGCGGCCATGTCCGCGTCGTCGGCGAGCACGGATGTGTCGCCTGCCTGGTCAAGCTGGTCACGTAACTCGATGAACCGCGCGGCGAGCGGCGGGTGGCGGGCTTGAAGATCCGTGAGGTCGCTGCGCGTGTCCAGCGCATGGCTGAGCATGACCCCCCGCCCCAACTCCAACAGCCTTAGTGCCCGCGCGGCGGGTTTTTCTCCGCTCGGGTCGGCCTCGTGAACGAGCAATGCAAGGGCGGCGGCGTCACTGGCCAGGCCGGCGAAGCCCCCGAGCGCGTACTGCTGGTCGCTGCGATCAAGCTGGCGGGGCGCTGTCCCAGGGAGCAGTCGCACCGCAGTTTCCAGCAGGCTCGCTGCGCGCCTGGTATCGGTCTGGGCGGTCAGCGACGACGCTGCCCGCGCGGAGTGAATCCGAACCGATGGTGCCGCCGACTGCACCTCGGTCGCCAGGGCGTGGGTGGTGATCGCCTCATCCAGATCGCCCCGCACCCCGGTCCGCCCGAACCGGGCCCGCAGCGCGCCGCCCAGATTGGACAGGTACATGGCCCGGTCGGGGTGATCGGCCGGGGTGGCCTGCACCGCCCCCCGACCCACCGTGATCGCCTCATCCAGATCGCCCCGCACCCCGGTCCGCTCGAACCGGACCTGCAGCGCTCCGCCCAGATTGGACAGGCGCCCCGCCCGGTCGGGGTGCTCGGTGGGGGTGGCGGTAAGGACCCGTTCACACACCGAGACTGTGGTCGTGATCAGAGTCAAGTCACTGGTGCTCATCGCCTGCTCAAGCAACGTGTACGCCACGATGGCCGCGTTATCGGCGAGCACCGGAAGCAGAGTCTCGGGCAGTCCTTCGGCATCGGCGATGAAGCACGGGGTGAGAGCTCGTATCGCGTTCTCCAAGGCGTCGGGGCGCTGGCCCTCCGGCAGGGCCAGATATCGGTACCAGTGGAACCAGCCGAGCACGTAGTGGGCTTCAATGTCGCCGTCGTCATCGTGGAGGGTTTCGGCGAGGCGTTGGGCATCGTCGAGTGCTCCCGGCTCCAACACCAGTGCGGGAGCCCGACCTGCCTTGATCCGGTCCAGCCGCGCCATGACCGCCGCCAGAAGCCGATCGCGCATCACGTCCCTGCCAGCCCCTCTGCGTTGCCCAGCTGGTTTCTCCCGGACAATCGCTGGACGGTAGCGCAGCGTTCCGGTTGTGCCACGCTGTCCACCGCGATCACCGGAGAAGACCGGCTCGCCGAGGCGGATCAGCCAGCGATGGCGCGTGAGGCGCGGGAGGGGACCAGGTGATGGGTGAGCAGTCCAAGCAGGTCGCGGACGCGGTGGCGCGGGTGTGCGCCGACGAGCCGCAGATCCGGGCACGTCTGGAGCGCGCCGGTGACACGTCCCCGCTCGAACGGCTCATCGCGGCGGTGCGCGACGGTGGCGAGGTGTCCGAGCAGCTCGACGAGCTGCACGCCGCACTGCAGCGGTGCGGGGACGCGCTCGGCGTGTTCGGACTCACCCGCCGCAGTGGAGGCGGCTTTCGCAGCGCGCGTCCGGAGGGAATGGGTGATCCGCGACGGGTCGAGGTGGTGTTCCTGTGCCCCCGCGGCACCTGCTCGCGCGGGTGGCGGCCCGATCCGGCCGCACCGCCCTCGACACCGCCGACCTGCCAGCTGTA
This sequence comes from Actinomycetota bacterium, assembly GCA_030856045.1. Classification (GTDB taxonomy): domain Bacteria; phylum Actinomycetota; class Actinomycetes; order Mycobacteriales; family Pseudonocardiaceae; genus JALYQB01. The sequence continues at coordinate 3,097 of JALYQB010000523.1, read as the reverse complement.
CGGCGCGCCGCTGCGCTGGGAGAGGCTGTAGGCCGTGGGAGGGTTCCTGGCCGAGCTCGGCAAGAAACTCGCCGAACGCTGGCTGTCGCTGCTGGTCCTCCCCGGTCTGCTCTACCTCGGGGCGCTGGCCGCCGCATACGCCCTGGGGCACCGCCATGTCGTCGACCTCGGCCGGATCCTCCGCCAGCTCGACACCTGGACGACCTCCCCGGGCGTCACCACCACCAGCGGGCTGGTGTTGATCCTTCTCGCCGCGCTCCTCGCCGCAGCCGGTGTCGGCCTGGCGGCCCAGGCACTGGGATCGCTCACCGAACGGGGGTGGCTCGCCGACCGCTGGCAGTCCTGGCCGCCCCCGCTGCGTCACCTCGCCGAGTCCCGCACCCGGAGCCGCACCAAGCGCTGGACGACCGCGACCGAGACCTACCAACGTCAGCTCGACACCACCGGCGCACAGCGCGCAAGCGGTGCGGAGACCGAGGGGGACCTGGGCGAGGCTCACCGCGCGGTGACCCGGATCGCGCAGGAGAAACCCGCCCGACCGACCTGGATCGGGGACCGCGTCCACGCCGTGATCACCCGATTGGACCGCGAGTACCGCCTTGACCTGCCCACGATCTGGCCGACCCTGTGGCTCGCCATGCCCGAGACCACCCGGACCGAGATCACCGCAGCCCGCCAGGCCCTGACCCGGGCCGCGACGCTCGCCGGATGGGGCATGCTCTACCTGGCCGTCAGCGCCCTGTGGTGGCCCGGCCTGCTCATCACCGCGGCGATCATGGGAACCGCCTGGCGGCGAGCGCGCACCGCCGCCGACACCTACGCCCTGCTCATCGAGGCCGCCACCCGGCTGCACACCGCCGAGCTGGCCCGATCCCTCGGCCTCGACCACACCGGCCCGCTCAACCAGCAGACCGGCTGGGCCCTCACCTGCCTGCTCCAGGGCCAGAGCCACCTGATCCCGCTCACCACCGGCTGGCCGACACCGTGAGTGGCGTCACGGGCACGACATGATGCCTGCCGGCCGTCGCCTTCTGCTGCCCTCTGCTCTCACGCTGTCACCGTTCAGCCGGACGGGGATCTAGCGTGAGCCGATCAACCGAGGGGACGGACCGGGATGGCCCAGTACGAGACGCCTCGAACGCGGCTGGAGCAGCTGCTGCGACAGCAACACGTCACACTGGAGGAGTTCCGGAAGAACTACCAGCGGGCCGCCAAGGGGACCACGCTCAGCGAACGGCAGGCATACCGTTGGGTGGCAGGAGAGCTGCGCGGACTGCCCTACCCGCAGGCGCAGGCCACCTTGGAGACGATGTTCGGGGAACCAGTGGCGCGGCTGCTCGGCCCGCCGTACGGCCTCGGGGCGCTACAGCCGACCCGAGGCCACAACGGGGCGGCACCGCAACGGGGTACCGCGCGGACGGACTGGGAAGGGCAGGTGATCGCGATGAGCGCCGACCGGGCTCGCGACTTCCTCACCCGGATCGAGGCGTCCAACGTCGGGACCGAGACCCTCGCCCAACTCATCGACGACCTACGCCGCTTGGTCATCGCCTACGAGCACCAGCCACTGCCCACCCTGCTCGGTGACCTGGTGGATACCCAGGACCGCGCGTTCGGGCTGCTGGAGGGGCGCCAGCGCCCGGAGCAGACCCGGGATCTCTCCCTGCTCGCCGGGATCGCCTGCGGGCTGATGGCCAGGGCATCACACGATCTCGGTGCCACCCATGACGCGATGACACAGGCCCGCACCGGCTACGCCTGCGCGGACAACGCCGGCCATGACGGGCTGCGGGCCTGGACCCGTGGCCTGCAGGCACTGATCACCTACCGGTCCGGGCGGCTGGAGGACTCGGTGCACTACGCCCAGTCCGGCGCCGAGGCCGCAGCCCGCAGCCGGGGCACCGCCGGCGTCTGGCTGGCCGGTAACGAGGCACGGGCGCTGGCCGCACTCCACCGGCTCGACGACGCGCACGCCGCCCTGGCCCGCGCCGCCGACGCCCGGGACCGGGTGCAGCCCGACGAGCTGGACAGCCTCGGCGGAGTGTGCACCTTCAGCCGGCCGCGCCAGCTCTACTACGCCACCGACGCACTCACCTGGGGTGGTCAACCGGAGGCGAACCACACCGAGCGCCTCGCCCTGGACGCGTTGGACGCCTACGCCGGAGCACCGGCCCAGGACCGGGCGTTCGGCGGAGTGGCCGGCACCCGCAGCGCGCTGGCCGTCGCCCGGGTGTTCCGAGGTGAGATCGACGGCGCCGCAGAAGCGCTCGCCCCGGTGCTCGAACTCCCTCCCCCCCAGCGCATCCACGGGATCGTGACCTCGGTGGAGCACGTCCGCACCACGCTGCGTTCCGTCGAGAATCCCGGCCGGGAGATCACCGAGCTGGCCGGCGCCAGAGCAATACTTGAAACCTGTGGATGACGAACCAGGAGCTGCGGCGGAGCGAGGGGCCGTACCCTCCCGGTGATCTCTGAGCCATCAAGCAAGATCGGCGCGCCAACGCCGGTCGGGAAGGGTACGGCTCCATGTTCAGCGTAGTTCCTGGAGAGTCCGAGGGCCGCGACGACCACGCGGCTGGTGGTGATCACTCGCAGGAGTCGTCGGTGATCGACGAGATCGTGCGTGATGGTGCCCGCCGGATGCTGGCTGAGGCGTTGGCCGCCGAGGTCGACGCCTACATCGCCCAGTTCACCGGCGAGTGCGACGAGCGCGGTAACCGGCTGGTGGTGCGTAACGGCTCGCATCAGCCCCGTGAGGTGCTGACCAGCGCGGGGGCGGTCGAGGTGACCGCGCCGCGGGTCAACGACCGGCGCATCGACCCCGACACCGGTGAGCGGGCGAGGTTCTCCTCGGTGATCCTGCCGCCCTGGTGCCGCAAGACCCCGAAGATCAACGAGGTGTTGCCGCTGCTGTACCTGCATGGGTTGTCCTCGGGGGACTTCGGGCCCGCGCTGGGGCAGTTCCTGGGCTCCTCGGCGGGGCTGTCGGCGTCGGTGATCACGAAGATGACCGAGGTCTGGACCGCCGAGCAACGCGTGTTCGCCGCCCGGGACCTGTCCGAGGTGGACTATGTCTATCTGTGGGCGGACGGGATCC
>JALYQB010000517.1 GCA_030856045.1 Actinomycetota bacterium | reverse complement strand
GGTCGGCATCGACGAGCAGCACGCCGTGCTGGAGGCGTTCGTCGCTGCGTTGGCAACGGGGGACGTGCGCGCGGTCACCGCGCTGCTGCACCCCGCTGCGGTCGTGCTGGGTGACGGGGGCGGTCGGGAACGGACCGCGCGCCGGCCCATCGTCGGCGCGGACAAGGTCACCCGGTTCCTGCTCGGGCTGCAGCAGCGCTACGGGGCCGCGCGGCTCGCTGCCGCGGCAACCCCGGTGCTGGTCAACGGTGACCTCGGCCTGCTCTTCCCGGCCTTCCCCGGCGACGGCACACACCCGCCACTCGGGCGCCGGGTGTCCTGCTTCGCGGTCCGGGACGGGCGGATCGCCGCGGTCTACGACGTGGTGAACCCCGACAAGCTCACCCGCATCCCCGGCTGATGCGGCGACCGGCGGGGACGGGCACAGGAACGCGGCACGCCTCACCGGACGTGAAGCCCTGGTCGGTGATGCCCAGCGCGTGGTTGAACCGGGCGCGGTGGTTCTCCACGGCGATCGCGTAGGTGAGCTCCACGAGCCCGTCGTGCCCGAGCTCCGCGTCCAGCTCCGCGACCAGCTCGTCGGTCACCGCCACCGGCTGCACGGTCATGGCGTCCGCGTAGGCCAGCGCGCGCCGCTCGGCCGGCGTGAACGCCGGCGACGTTGCGTAAGCGTCGATCTCGTGCAGCCGCTCGACGTCCAGACCGTGGTGGCGCTGCAGCATGGTGCCGAAGTCAACGCAGAACGAGCAGCCGACCTGGACGGCGACGCGGTAGACAGCCAGCTCGCGCAGGCTCGCGGGCAGCCGCCGCATCGCCCGCTCGTTGGCCAGCTCCCAGGCCGCGTAGGCCAGGAACACGGGGCGGTGGTGCAGCACCACGGCAAGCGGCTCAGGCACGGCGCCGTAGCGGCGGCGGGCGATGCGGTACGCGAGTCGGCCCAGCAGGCCCGCTTCGCGGGCCGCCACAACCGGGATACGGGGCATGTCGATTCCTCCTCGGGCGGGTCCGCCGGGTGCGGGCCCTCACCCAGGAGGACGGGACAGCGCGCCGGTACGTGACAGGAATCGGTAGTGGGGAACCTCCACCGTCAGCTCCGGCCTCACCCGTCCCTCTCATCGCTCGGCTCGTGAGCGCGCCGGTGATCAAGTCAGCGGCGACGGGGTCTTGATTGGCGTCCAGCGTGGACAGTCCGAGTGCGGCCCACGCCGCCAGTAGCGCTTGATCGCCTGCAGCCGCCACGAGGTCGTCGCCGTCGTCGAGTTGATAGGCCGACGCACGGTGCAGCGCGTCGTAACCTCGCAGCCCGTAGCGGTGCGCAAGATCCGCAGCCTCGCGGGCGAGCGGCTCATCGACCTCGACCACCTCGAACTCGCGCCACAGATCGTCGAGCAGCGTCACAGCGCGCCGACGCTGCTTTTCGGTGAGTCGACCGATACGGACGCCCTGCGCCAGCGCCGCCGCTGCCTCGACGTAGAGCAGCCGGGAGGACACGACGGCGTCGGCGTCGTCCCAGAGCCGCCTGCACAGCGGGGTACTTGGCTCAACCACCAGGAGTGGAACGAACGCCGAGGTGTCGAGGTAGCCGATCACCGCCGCTGTGAGGTGACCAAGTCGCTCACGGTGCCTGTGGTCGGAACGGGATCAGGAGATGCCCCCTTCGGCTTCCGGGCTGGCCGGACACGCCCTTCGGCGATGAGGCGCTCCAGGGGAGTCGGCGCTCCGGCGGGGATGATCCGAGCGATGACCCGACCATGTTCGGTCACGGTCAGACTGTGGCCACGGCGAACCTCCGCGAGATGGCGGCTCAGGCCGTCCCGCAGGTCCCGGATTCCCACCTTCATGACAACCCCATTGTGGCCACACTCGACCCTGCAAGTATAGCCATCAACGACACGATCGAACCCTCCGCCGGGTGACTTCGTCGGTCAAGTCGCGCTCGCCGGTCGATCTAGACAGCAAACCAACCGCTTTCCAGAATCGTGGCCGGCGGCCGGTCGCGTAGCTGTCTGCAGAGTAGCTGTCTGCAGAGGTGCCGCCGCGCACCTGTCGGCCAACCTGCTCCTGGGAGCCTAAGGGGCGAACTGGTTCATGATCGCTGTCGTGGTGCGTCCTGCGACACGGACTGTCGCGAAACGCACCACCACTGTGATCACAGCGGTCACCTGGCTCCGCTCACCGCCCGACGGGCCAGACCTCCACCGTCAGTTCCGGCATCGGAAAGTCCTTCGGGTTACCCGTAACCAGGGTCGCGCCCGCTCGCAGCGCCGCAGCGGCCACCAGGCAGTCCGCCTGCCACAGCGTCACCCCGCGCGCGGCGAACTCCCGACGCCAACCACCTGCCTGCCATCCCTCTCCGGCGCCGATGGGCAGGATGTCGAGCCCCACGAACAGTTCCCGCGCAGCGTCGGCCTCCTCGGCCCGCAGCCCCCGGACGATCTCTTCGACGTTGATCGCCGTGGTGGACGGCACATCACCGACGGCGCGCAGCGCACGGACGCGGCCTACCGCGGGCCTGCCGCGCAGGTAGTCGATCAGCACGGTGGAGTCGAGCAGCCGCAACACCGCATCACCCGGCACGGCGGGCGTCGCCGCGCCGCTGGTGCCGGACCCAGGTCGCCGGGTCCGCATCCCACTCGTGGCCGGAATCGGCGATGGCACCTGCGGCGGACTCGAGCCGTGCCCAGCGGATCTCCTGCTCGACCGCGTCCTCGACGACCCGACGGACGAACGTGCTGCGCCCCCGGGGACCGGCGAGCGCATCTACCTTCGCCACCAGGTCGTCGTCCAACTCTATGTGCATCCGCATGTGCTGAGATTAACACACAGCGCTGAGCGAGCCCAGCCGGCCCTGCTCTCCGAAGTGGTCCAGCAAGTATCCGGTCAACTCGAATCCGCGCCACGCGCACGGCGCCGCTCCTCGGTCACGCGGCGCCGCGTTGGGCGGGAAGGAACTCGGTGCGGGCGGCGATGGCGGTGTCGGGCATGTCGGAGAACAGCCCGTCCACGCCGAGTCCGTAGTACTGCCGGTACTCGGCGAATGCGTCTCCGTAGGCGTTCGGGTCGGCCGAGCTACGGGCCTCGGCCGGCA
>JALYQB010000501.1 GCA_030856045.1 Actinomycetota bacterium | reverse complement strand
CCGCAGTACTGCCGCCAGCTGCTCCAGCTCGTGTTCTCGGTCACGGCGTTGCCGATCTTCCCGTCGGCCGACCAGGTGCTTGCGGGTACGTCGGGGCATCGATCACCTGTCCTTTCTGATCACAGGGTTTTTGAGTTAAGAGGGCTGGCCACCGCACGGCCACAGACATGCGGCTCGGCGATGGCCGGCGCTCCGCTCACGGCCGCGGTCGCCGCTCCTGCTCGGCCAGACGCATGGCCTGCCGGGCTTGAAAGAACACGTCGTTGACCCGGCGACCGTTCTCCAGGGCCTGCCACTCGACGTCGAGGGCCTGGCGCTGCTGGGCCAGGGCGGCCTGGTCATCTGCCAGCTTGTCGTGAGCCAGGCCGTAGCCGAGCCAGATCAGCCCGGCGACGACGGCCAGCACCAGCAGGAAGATGAACAGCGCCTCCATCACGACCGCCCCGTGTCGGCCACGATGTGCGCCAGCGCCGCCGTGGCGGTGTCATTGATGGCCCGCAGCCGAGGCTCGGCCAGCGGGTTGCGGCTGATCGCCAGGGCCTCCATGTCGGTCAGGTCCTCGACCGCCCGGGCAGCGGTATGGGCCACGTAGTGCACGGCCTGCACGCGGGCGGCCTGGACGAGGCCGCGACCTTGCTCGATGGCGACACCCTCGCGGGTAGCACGCACCACGCGGGCTGGTGGGCGGCTGCCGTAGAGGTCGGGGCTGCGGCTGCTGAAGGCCTCGGCGGCGTCGCGGAGGCGGGTGGGGAGGTTAGGCATGGGTAGGGCTCCTTTGTCGGTGCGCCAAACGGTTGTTCGGCGCCTCACCACCAGCCAAGGCCCTCGCCTGTCCGCGAGACCGGCTGTACAGCCGGTCACCACCCGGGCATGATTCGGTCATGCCGGGCGTCATCCGGTCGGGGAGCAGTGACGCACCACCGTCTTACGAGGCGGTGGTTGCTGATCTGCGCCTGGTGCGCGAGAAGGGCCTGGGCAACCTGCGGCGCTACGCCATGCCCGCCCTGCACGCTGCCTGCGGCTTCTGTGATCTCCTGACCGACATCGCGCCGGAACCGGCAGCCGTCGAGGCGCTGTTACGCAAGGCGGTGGAAGGCATGGGCGGTGGCCGGGCGGGCGAAGCCGCCGAGTACACCTTCGGGCTGGTGCAGGGCACCAAGCTCTGGAGTGCAACGGAACGGCGGAAGGCCGCCGCCAAGGCCCAGGGGGTGAGCACCGAGCGCTTCCGCAAGGGCTACGAGGGCCTGCTCATTGAGCAGGTGGCCGAGGGCATCCTCGCGGCCTGCCACGACCGGAAGATGCGCGAGGCACGGGTTAATCTGGAGCGTCGGCATCCGGCCGACTCGCGGCTGGCTGTGCAGTGGGTGGAGCGGTTTGAGGCCTACTACCGGGTGTGGACTGCCGTGTGGCGGCTGGGCGCCGACCTTGAGGCGGCGGTCAATACCTATCGCGACAAGCCAAGCGAGCACCTCCCGTGGGCCCCCGACAGCACCGAGGCTTACGACCCGGTTAACCAGGCGCAGGGCTACGCCCGCTTTGCGCTCTATGCCTTCGCGGCCTATTTATTGGAACTCAGGAAGTTTATGACAAAGCACGGTGGGCTGTGGCTCCTCTCAGACGCCGACACCGAGCAGACAATTGCTGACACGATCTACCGTGTCGGCTGGCACAACCCGCTCAACGACGAAGAGCACTCCTGGCTGCGTCGTATGTTGGCTGATGCCAGAGATGAGGAACAGGAGCATTTCAAACACCTGCTATTGAGCACTGCGGAGGGCAGTTTCATTCATAAGCAGTGGCAGGAGCATGTGGCAAGCTGCCGATGCAAGCCGGACGAGCCCGAGCCCGGCTGCCAGGTGCACAACACGATCGCTGCGTGCAAAGAGTACTGTGAGCTGATCGATGGGGAGTGGTTGAAGATTGCGGACTGGTACCACCCGGTGGCACGGCCGGTGCGGGGGGTCGAGGGGTGGCAGCTCTACGAGCAGCACATCAGGGACGTGCGGTCTGCGGCCGGTGGCTCGGATGTTGCGCGTGACTGGCGTTCACTTCAGGGTGAGACACCAGGAAAGTTCGATTTTAGGTTGGGATACTATTGTTGATATCTATTTGCCGTTAGCCTGCCCGGCCAGCCCTCATGTCGGATCATGCCTCGTGGGAGGTGCGATGACCACCACCGCCGGTGGGGCTGACAGGCACGTCGATCCCACGCTCATCACGGCCCGTGCTGGCTTCGGTGAAGCACTGACCGAGCTTCGAGCGCGCGCGGGGTTGAGCATTCGAGCCGTCGCCAAGTTGACCGAGATTCCGGTATCGACCTTGAGCGGCTACTACAGTGGTCGGCACGTTCCCTCTGTGGACGAGGCAGACAACATCACTAAGATCCTGAAGGCTTGTAGCGTCACCGATTCAGACAGGATTGACCAGTGGCAGGAGGCTCTGACGCGGGTGCGGAGACCTCCTGGAAGGAGGTCGTCGGATGGCTCGGCTCCCTATCGTGGACTAAAGAGTTTTGAGCCTGAGGACGCCGATTGGTTCTTCGGTCGGCAGAAGTTGACCGACGCACTCGTGGAGATGGCGGTGGAGCGCCACCATCGGGGTGGCTTGATCGTCGTAGTAGGGTCTTCCGGGTCGGGCAAGTCGTCGCTGCTGCGGGCCGGGTTGATCGTTAAGTTGGGCCGCGGCAAGGTGGAGGTGCCGGATTCGGAGGGTTGGCGTTGTCTGCTGTTCACTCCCGGTCAACAGCCACTGCGTGAGTTAGCTTCGCGGCTGGCTGCGATGACGGAGACGGCACCGCAGGTCGTTTATGAGGCGCTGCGCGCTGATCCTGTCTGCTGTTCGGACCTCGCGCGGCAGGTCTGTGGACTCAACGGAGATCGCGAAAGCCCCGAGTGCGAGGATCCCGGACACCGATTGGTTCTGGTCGTGGACCAATTTGAGGAGGTGTTCGCGCCGGGCGTGGACACAACCGAGCGGGCGGCCTTCATCGCAGCGCTCGATGCGGCTGGGAATCAAAATCAGGTCAGCAGCAGCGTTGGGACGCGTCCGCCTGCGGCGCTGGTTGTTCTCGGCCTGCGGGCCGACTTCTATCCCCATGCGTCGCGGTCCTCGATCTTGAGGACGGTGCTGCAGAACGGTCAGCTGGTCGTCGGGCCGATGAACGAGGACGAGCTGCGCGAAGCCATCACGCAACCCGCCAGGCGGGCAGGAGGGGAGATCGACGAAGGACTGGTCGAGCTTCTCTTGCGCGACCTGCAACCCGTCACGAGTCAGAGTCCACACGACAGTGCAGGAGGTGAGGACGATCGGGCGCACGAGGCAGGTGCCCTGCCGTTCCTGTCCCATGCGCTGCTCGCGACGTGGGAAGTAGGCAACCGCAATGGCCGGATGACCGTGGCCGACTACCAAAAAGTCGGAGGTATCCGCGGGGCCATCAAGCAAACCGCTGACGAGGTGTATCAGCAGCTGACGGATGCCCAACGGGAGACCGCCCGGTTGCTGTTCCTCCGGCTTGTTCACGTCGCGACGGACACCCCAGACACCCTCCGCAGGGTCGCACACGCAGAGTTGGTGGACGGCGAGCACGGCGCCCGATCTGACGAGTTCAGCGCTGTCCTTGATCAGTTCGTGGATCGGCGGTTGATCACCGTCGACCGGGATCGCGTGGAGATCAGCCACCACTCGCTGTTGATCGCCTGGCCTAGGCTTCGCGGTTGGCTTGACAGTGACCGGGTAGGTCTGGCAACGCATCGCCAGCTTAATGAGGCCGCCCGCCACTGGCGCGAAGCGAACCGTGACCCTGCTGACCTGTATCGCGGGGGGCGGCTCGCTGTCGTTCGAGAGTGGGCCGACGATCCGGCGCACCAGGGTGATCTCACCGAGTTTGAACGAGACTACCTGAAGGCCAGTATTGACGCCGAGCACCGCCGCGTTCGGCGCCGGCACCGGGTGCTCGCCGTAATGACCGTTCTCGTCCTGCTGGCCGGGACCCTCGCCGGATACGCGCTACTGCAGCGCAGCATGGCGTTGGAGCAGCGCGACCTGGCGATTTCCCACAAGGTCGCCGCCGATGCTGCCCGGCTTCGCGGCAGTGATCCGGCGCTGGCGGCACAGCTTTCGCTGATCGCTTACAAGCTGGCGCCGACGGCGGAGGCCCGTTCCAGCCTGCTGGACACCTACAGCGGCCCGTCGGCGACCCGAGTGCTAGCCTCGACCGGATTTCCACAGACGGTGGCGTTCAGTCCGGATTCGAGCCTGATGGCCACCGGCGGGGCCGACTCGGCCGACACGGCGATTCGGGTGTGGAGCCTGGCTGATCGGCTCCATCCGCGCCTCATGAGCGGGCCGTTGGTGGGCCACACCGGCCCGATCTACGGGCTGGCGTTCAGCCCAGACGGGCGCATCCTGGTCAGCAGCGGCGCCGACCAGGCCATCCGGGTCTGGGACCTCAGCGACCCGACTGCGTCGCGGCCGCTTGGTGGGCCAGTCCCCGGCCCGGCCGACACGGTGTTCGCGGTGGCGTTCAGCCCGGACGGGCGCATCCTGGCGGCCGGTGGAGCCGATGACACCGTCCGGCTCTACGACATCACCACTCCCCACCAGCTGCGACCACTCGGGGCACCGCTGACCGGTCCGGCCGGGAATGTGCAAACGGTGGCGTTCAACCCAACCGGCGGCGTCCTCGCAGCCGGCAGCGCCGACGGCACACTCCGACTCTGGAACCTCGCCGATCCGACCGCACCGATCCCGCTGGACACGTCACTCACCGACCTCGGCTCGGTGTTGCACGTGGCGTTCAGCGCTGACGGGCAGACCCTCGCCGCCGGTGGGGGGCAGAAGACCGTCCGGCTATGGAACGTGTCCGACCCGGCTGCGCTGCGCCCGCTGGGTGAACCACTGACCGGACCGGCCAGCCTGGTCAACTCTGTGGCCTTCAGCGGCGATGGGCGCACCGTGGCGGCTGCCAGCTCCGACAACAAGGTGTGGGTGTGGGAGCTGGCCACTCGGGAAACGATCGCGACCCTGCCTCATCCCGGCCCGGCCACGATGGTGCGGTTCCTTGACGACGATGAGGGGACCGCGTTGGCCAGCTCGGCAGTGGATGGGGCCGTGCGGATCTGGAGCCCGCCCGGTCCGGTGATCACTGAACCCACCGACAGTGTGTTCACCGCCGAGATCAGCTCCGACGGCCAGCGCTTGATTGTCGGGTGGAGCGGCTCCACAGCCCGGGAGAGCAGCGATCAGAGGGTGCGGCTCTACAACATCACCGACCCGAGACAGCCGGCCCCGCTGGGCCCACCACTGGCCGCACCAGCCGGAAAAGGCCTGGGCGGGGCTGCGGGGCTGAGCCCCGACGGACGCATCGTCGCTGCGGGCACCCTCGACGGGGCGGTGTACCTGTGGGATGTCTCCGACCCGGCCCAGCCGGTTCTGCTGGACATCCCGCTCGCCGCGGCGACCGACGTCATCGAGTCGGTGGAGTTCAGCCCGGACGGCAAGACCCTGGTCGTGGCTGGCGACGACACCAATGTACGGCTGTGGGACGTCACCGACCCACGTCAGCCCGCCCCCCTCGCGACCCTCCACGAGCCCGAGGGCTTCGTGTTCGCGACCGCGTTCAGTGGGAGCGGTCGGCTCCTCGCTGCGGCCAGCGCCGACAAGAAGGTGTGGCTGTGGGACATCGACAATCGCGAGCAACCGTTCCTCATCACCGAGCCGCTGACCGGTCCCACCAATGAGGTCTACTCGGTGGCGTTCAGCGGCGACGATCAGACCGTGGCCGCCGGAAGCGTGGACAAGACCGTGCGGTTGTGGGACATCACCGATCCGCGCCAACCAACACCCCTCGGGAAACGACCCCTGATCGGGCCCAACAGCACCATCCTCTGGCTCACTTTCAGCCCCGACACCAACCTCCTCGCCACCGGCGCCGGAGATGGAACCGTTTGGCTGTGGGATCTCAGCGACAGGCACCGCCCGAGCGCTCACGCAACCTTGACCGCCCTCCCCGGGGCCGTGTGGTCGGTGAGCTTCAGCCCGGACGGGCACACCCTCGCCGCCGGTGGCGGCGACACGACCGCGCGGCTCTGGGAAACCGATCCCGACGTGGTCGCCGAGTACATCTGCTCGGTGACCGGCGACCCCATCACGGCCACCGAGTGGACCCAGCACCTTCCTGAGCTTCCCTACGACCCACCGTGCCCCTCCTGACACGCCGACGTCGATAGCTTCGAACGCACCGACAAATCCCTCGGACGGGTCTCGGACAGCTCCAAGCGTCCGACCTCCGACCGGACCTCGTGACAGCTCGCGTCGCCGTGGTGTCCTCTTAGCTCAGCCGGGACAGCCCGACCGTCGCATGCGAACCAGCCGTCGCGGGAAGCAGCGCTAGAAGTAACGGGATCCGGATGTGCGCATCTGTCAATAGGGAAGCGAGGCAGTCGAATGTCAGAAGTTTACTACTGCGGGAAGTGCAACCGTCAGCAAGGTTCTAGTGAAGGGGAGCGATGCAAAGTTTGTAGTCGTATCACGGTTTCCTGGTACACGGATCGAGAGACAGTTGAAGACGCGAAGCGTAAGTGGAGGCATGTTAATCCGTAGCGGAGAGATAGTCTTTCCCGAGACTACTGTCGCCAGATATGTATTCCTTACACTCCAAATGGATCAGCGCACTGGGGCGCTGAGCTGCGCAGACGTGGGTGCGACACGTAAGTAGCTGTAATGAAATAAGTTACTTTCTTGAGACAGCCTCCAAGCCTCTGACCAGGGGGGATGCCGATTAACGTGCTTTAGTTATTCCATTACGGCTCCTAAACTTGATCAAATTTGGCGACACTACATGCTTGTCGTCTAAGAGCTTACAGGTAAGGGACGCGCCTTATAGATAGCTGGCTAGAACCTAAATGCGTTAGAGAGAACTCACGTGGGTGGATTGGGGAACGATGAAGCTCGTGATCCAGCGAGACCAGGCAGATCGTCGTGGCGTGCTCGGGGGCCACAAGGGCGTGGACTTCTCTCTTAGTTACAGGTTGCAGCTCTCGTCTGATGAAGCTGAATTGGTGAAGCGTTACAAGCTCGACGACCATTGGCTTGGCACGTGGCAGTTCAACGGGCAAGAGGTGCCAATTTCCACCGTGGCGCAAGCAACACGCGGCAGTGGAATGCAATGGCCCAGTGTCGTCTCGCTCATCGAACGTGAACGGGAACTCAAGCGGGCATGCCGCAACTTCAAGACGCTGTTGGAAGTGGCCAGCACCTTCGGCGGAGAAGAGATTATCGATATTCAGGGACTTCAGGCTGAAGAAGGATGACTGCGTCGGCCAACGTGCATCCTTATTAGATCGTCTCACTCATACCATATGCTTGCAGCATATCCCACCAAGACCTAAGGATGGCAAACTCTTCCGTGGCGTAGTCACGCGAAAGGCGAAAAAAGTCGGGCATGTCAGCCGCACCGAGCAGTTCGTACAAGCGGGCTTCTTCACCGTGTGGCAACAATGTATCATCCCGCCAGGCGTCAACCGCAGTTCTCGGGAATCCTACTAATAGACCAAACTCATGCTCATCCTTACAGCGAAAAAGCTTATCGACGACGACGGGATCAAGCGATACAAATGCTTCAGTGCCGTACGCAGTCACCGTAAGATGGTAAGCCACGCCAAGTGGATCAAGAAAGGCGCCGACCGCCGAAGGATCATCCGGAACTATCTCACTGCCAGCTGCTGTCTCAACTTCGTGACCAGAAAGAGCTGTGGCACCCGGCTTGAGGCCCGCGAGAACCAAGAAGATCATCTGCTTCTGAATCAATGGTGCTGACTTGACGCCAGTGAAGTAGGGACAGTCCTTCAATAGCTTTGCCTTGCGGATTAGCTCAGGATGAGGCGCGCCCTTTGAAGCTGTTCGTTTATTCGTGAACTCGTGCATATAGTTGGGCTATTGTTTATGAAATCTAGCAACAAGTATACACTTTGGACTATGCCCCGGCAAGGAAGCTCGTTAAATGCTGTCATCCGAATAGCTGTAGGGCTTAGGGGCTGTACTAAGGAGAAACTAGGCTACTGGACTTTAGATAACTCTGTTGATCTTCATCGTCGCTGCTCATCGACCAGATGGCTTCCTGAATGTAGGTCCAGTAGTCTGCTTTCCTATTAGTAATGAAATTACTAAAGCGTACTCATTAGCATCTGCCCTGGTCACAGGCTTTAAGGCCGTCTCAAAAAGTAACTTATTTTATTACAGATACTTACAGTGCTACACGGCGAAGGATGGCCCTCCCAACTATGATAGTCATTTTAAGCCTTCCGAGGTTACGCTTGCTTGGTTTGAAGCGCCGCAGACATTTCCGCGATCCACACTAACTGTAAGTCTACGAGTTGAAGCCGGGGCTGAGCTATGGGGTGCAGTGGCGCTGGTAGTTAAATCTACGCGATTCATTATCAAAATACAAACTCCTCGAGTCCTCAAAACCGCAGCCGACGCGACAGTCGACCTACCGTCTCAGTCCTGAGTCGGTACAACTATGATCTGAAAGGAGTCCATGATGGGCTTCAAGAAGAGGTTATCAGCTTTGTTCGCAGGGCTACTGTTGCTTGCAGGCGCCTCCGTCCTGAGTGCACCCGCCGCATCCGCAGCGGTCTCGGGCACCGTCACCTGCTTCTACGGCAACAACGCCGAGGTTGGCATCTGGGTGAACGCTGGCTCCAAGTCGGGCTGGGCAAGCAGGTCACCCAACGGCTCCGGCGGCGTGAACTACAGCTACGGCGCTATCTCGGCAGGCACCACCTATCGACTTCACGTTGGCTGCGGTGGTACGCCTCAGAACTGGGGAACGACGTTCTACACGCCATGGGTCACGGGTGGCTACTACGACTGGGTGTGCACTTCACGCTACGGCTGCTATCAGAGCTGAGCACTCATCAAGAGACCTGAGCATGTCTCTACGACTCACGTCGCGCAAAACTGCTCTTTACAGAGTCTTATCAGAAACTCGAGCCATCACGCCGCTGACCTGCGGTGATGCCGGCAGCGAGCCGAGTTTCCGATAAGACTCACGGTACGCTTGCAAAAATGCTCCATTTTGTTTAGCATAAACATTATAGTAACCATCAAACAAGGAACACGCATGAAAACTAACAAGCAATCCGGATTTGGGCTAATGGAGGTGATTGTAATTGTGGCCGTCGTGGCGTTATTAGCGACGGTAGGCTGGCTCACTTTTTCTAATCTAAATAAAAATGAGGCCAAGAATGCTACTGATAATTCAAGTCAGCAAACTGCACGACAAGAAAACGAAGTACTCAATGAATCAGCAGGCTCCCCTGAGCTCGTCGCCTTCCTTAAAGCAGATTACGCAGGCTGCGATAAAATGGTAGATAGAGAGCCTAGCAGGGGTACTTATAAAATCATTAAAGAAGTGGATGGTTTCGCTAAGTTAGGATATGGCTGCGGTGAAACTAAGGCATTGATGATTACCAAGAATGTAAAGGGAAAGTGGGAATTAATATCTCCAACCAATCAATTTACTCCCAATGGCATCCCGTCCTGCGCAATGGTTGACGAACACAAGGTTCCTAAAGAACTTGCACCGCAGTGCGCAGTAGATCCTCTTGTAGACGAAGACGAAACTAATCCAAAAAATGTAAGAGCAGTTACTCACTGAGATTATTGGATCTCACTGGTATGCGAGGCGAAGAGTGTCGCTTCGGTGTCGCTAAAGGTGCGAGTCGTCCCCATCACTGTGGGCAGGCGCAGGGTTCACTGGCACGAACAGGCCGAGCACGCGGGCGCCCTCAAGAGTTGTGGCGGCGGGCAGGTGGCCGGGGAACAGTGAGGTGGTGGCGGCCTCGTCGATCCGCAGCCTGATGGCTTCTGCACAGTCGAGGCACACCGTGGCCTCGCTCGGCAGCAGCTGCCATCTCTAGTCAAACAGGCTGCTCACGTCTTGCCGGACGCGCATGGTGGGCTCGTCAGCGTTCGGGCTGCCGACGATTTCGCTTTCAACTACCAACTGGGTGGCCGAGGCTCGGCGTTCAACCTCCGCCCCAACTCCGCCAGCAGCTCCCGGTCTTCCCGGATCACGACTGTTGCCTCGCCAGTGGTGTTCGGGCTGGTGGAGCTGGGTCCTCACCCTCCAGCACCACACACTCCATCGCTGACCGCCGCCGGGTAACCCCATCTTCGCACAGCACCGGAAATGTTCCCCAGCTGTACTGCTGGTCATACGGCAGTACGACACCCTGCTGCTTTCGATCAGCAGCAGCGGTCTGTACTCGCGTGCCGGACGGTAAGAGGGGCCGTCGGGGACAAGCTGTTGCCTGGGTATCATCGTGCTGGCGTCCGTGTGTGTCTCTGGCTGTTGTGTCCACTTGCGTACCGATCCGCCGCTTCTCGTGCTCGCTGTTTCTTGGTCGGCACCCAGGACCGGGGCGAGCTGTCAGACGCGGAGTGGAGCGCGTGGCCTGCAGAAACACCTGCGTCGTGCCGAAGTCCAGACCCCGCCGGCGCCGCGGCGCCGGGCTGGTGTCATAACCCGGACAGCGACGGTCACACCGCGAGCACCGTCGCGCCACGCCCGCCTTCGGGCGCACCCGGGCGACGAGTACCTCCCCGTCCCGCCCGTCGGGTTCCAGGTCCACCGACTCGATCACCGTGTGCTCGACCCCGAGCACACGGCGCCATACCCTCGTTGTGCGCACGCCGTTCCCGTCTTGATCGTCTCCGACTCTGATAGGCCGGAAACTCTAGACAGGGCGCGGCGTGCGCCCTCATTTGATCATGCTCAGGCGCCCACAGGAACGTCAGTAGCGCCCCTGACTGGCTCCGCTCTGGCGTAAGGACCTCGTACGTGATCTAGTGACGCTATTGCCTAGATCCTGAGGAGGGAGACGCGCGCGACGGAGTCAGAAGACCGTACGTCGGCCGCCCAGATCCGTACATACACCATCGGCTATGCGCGTGCTCGCCTAGAGGGGTTATTTGCGGACGTCGGACTGGCACAAGCTGTAGACGACTGCTGGAAACCTGGCCTGGCCGTCACAAGATACGGCAGGCGATGGTTTCTTTCGAAAGTACTTGATAGCGGGCCAAATTACCGTATAGGGAGAATTGGTTTTGTCAGCGAACGTGAGCAGATAACGCTTATCTTTGATGAGGACGCGATGGATTTCAAGAGAGGGGTAGCACCTTCGGGAGCGATAGTGCCATTTGGCATAATGACAGCAGATGGAACCATCGCCTTTCAGCTTCGCGCTGGTATTGTACGTGAGTCCACATTTATCGGTGCCCTGAGGACACTCCTCGCCGAGGCGAGAGTATATTTGGGAAGTGCGATCGCTTGCTGAAGCAACGACCTACGATGAGTGGCTGCCCAGAGTAGAACGTGTGACCAACTTTGATCTCCGCCTTGAGCGGCCAAATCCACACTATCATGGGGATGAAATAGCCGAACTCATCATTGAAAGGTTAAGACTCGAGTATGCCCGATTGACGGGGGTAGAGCGGCCTGGAGAAGGAATTGACGTACGTTCGGATCTCTTTCTTGAAGCTTTAGATCACGTGCTACGTGATTACGGTCGCGTCTCGCTCCGCGCCCTTGATAGGCAGGGAGGTTTATGCGAAACCCCATATATTTACTAGCCATGGGTTAGTCAGGGGATCATAGTTCCGAAAGTTGGCGACACGCCGCATGAAATAACAGGCAACGGCTTCTCCGGCCGGTAGAAAGGAGGTGACAACCAAACCTCTCACGATGGAGAAGCCGTTGCGGTTCGATCGTATGTCAGGCCTGGACGCTGAGCAACTCGACGCGCTGGAGCAGAGGGTCAGCGAGCTGCTCGAGAAACCA
>JALYQB010000485.1 GCA_030856045.1 Actinomycetota bacterium | reverse complement strand
CAGCCTCCGCCGCCAGATCATCGCCGCCAGATTTCTGTCACCACCACCCCGACCAGCCACAACCCAAGAAATCCTCGAAGTCCAGCAAGCCTGGGCCCTGGCCGCCGCATAACTGCGAAAGTCGAGTTACCGTACGGTGCCCTGGGTCTCTTGGTCGCCGGATTGACCAATGAACCACAAGAGCGGGTGAGGCGCGCGATCATCGATTGCCTGATGCCGAGTGCCCAAGCCGGGGATTCGCCTCTCGTATCGTCAAGGAAGGTGTCGCGATGAGTCCGCTGACGGTAGGAGTCGAGGAAGAGTTACACATCGTTTCACGAAAGTCTGGCCGCCTTGTTTCAGCGGCAGCTGCAGTCTTGGCTGGTGACCATCCAGTAGACCTCGTGGGAGCCATCAAGGGAGAGATGCCGTTATCTCAGATTGAGATCACCACGCCGGTCTGCACGTCGCTGTATGACGTTGACCGATCACTGAGCCGGCTCAGGGCTGCCGCAAGCGAGCGGGCAAAACAAGCCGGCTGTTTTCTCGTGGCTTCGGGAACTCCCTTTTCGGGGAGTCCCATCGGCCAAGTCGTAGCAGCGACTCCTCGCTACGAACGTATTTCCGAGAACATTCGCTCGCTGGTAGACGAACATCTGACTGCTGCTGCGCACGTCCATGTGGGAATAGCTGATCCTGACGATGGGGTTGCCGTTGTGAACTCTTCGAGGGTGTGGTTGCCGACCCTGGTCTCGCTCACTGCGAACTCGCCCTACTGGTTCTCACGACAAACCGGATTCGCATCGTGGCGGACGGTGCATCGATGGCGGTGGCCGATCAGTGGTCCACCGCCCTTCTCGGCGACCACCCATGCCTATTTCTCTCGCGTCGAACGCCTCGTTCAGTCGAGAGCTCTTCCGGATCCGTCGATGGTGTACTGGGACGTTCGCTTGTCGCTGCGACATCCAACGGTCGAATTCCGGATCGCTGATACGCCGCTGACGGTCCCTGAGACCAGCATGTTAGCGGGCTTGGTCCGAGCCCTTGCGCAGACCGTCATCGAGTCTCGTAGGTGTGGGTTGAACCAAGCCGACGACATCGAACCCGAGTTGCTGCGTGCAGCGCTCTACTGTGCCGCACGGGATGGGCTTGAGGCGTCCTTGCCGAATCCTCAGAACGCGTCGCTACAGATTTCTGCGGCTGAGTCAGTCCGACTGCTGATCAGATATGTCGCCGAGGCGCTACGGGCTGAGGACGATTACGATCGAGTAGTGGAGACCGCGGAGATGATACTTGCCGATGGTGTCGGCGCCACCAGGCAGCTGCGTCTGGTGCAGTGTAAGACGCAGGTTCAGGCAGCTCGAGCCATGGCTGATGAGATGATTCGCGGTTGCAGTGATTAAGAGGGCGGTTCAGACACCCAGGCCACGCAGCGCCTACTCCGGCAGCACTGCGGACGCGGGCGGCTGCCGGCTGCAGGTCGTGTGCTCCGGCGGGGTGCGGCCGGTGCAGCAGGTTCACCGCCTGCCCGGTGCCCGGCGTGGGGAACCACACCCCGCCCCACACGCCCTGCGAGCGGGTCGCCCCGGGCGTAGTCCCGACATGGTCGAGTCACCGGGTAGCCGGCGCAGAACTCGGCGGCGAGCAGCGCGGCGTCGCGGCTGGGGGTGCTGTGGGAGACGAACCGGTCCAGGTCGGGCGCGGTGGCACACGCCGCAGCCCGGCGCCACTCCTGGGTGTACTCGCTCAGGGCAGCTCGAACAGCTCAGCGAGCACATCGGCACACCAGCCGTGGCGACGCCACACCGCCACGGACTCACCGGGCAACTCGCCCGGGACGATCAGGTCAGTCACACGGGTGCGGTGGCGCAGGGCCAGCGTCTGGTCCTCCCCCGCGATGGCCACACTGTCGGTCCAGACCGGGCCGACGCGCACGGCCACCACGACCACGACCTCACCGTGGGAGTTGCGGATCAAGTCGTGGCGCCACCCGCTGGCCGACGTCAACCGTGCCGGCAGCGGCGTCGCCGAATACGGGCCCGCGGCGGTCATCGGGGCAGACGGGCGTCGGGGCCGGTGGCGTGCGCTGCTGCTGCGCTGGTCACCGGGCATGCTCCCTGCTCAGCGCCGCGGTGACCTCGACCAGCGTCCCACGCAGCGCGTAGAGGGTGGGGCGTTCGACGGTGGTCTGCGACGCACGGAGGATGAGGCCGTGCAGCGCGGAGCGCTGCCGGTCGGTCAGCGGGCGGTCCCAGCGGTACAACAGCTTCCGGGCCACGAGTCGGGCAGCGTCATGCTCAGCGAGCACATCGGAATAGGCGATCACCCCGCCCACCATGGTTGCGATCTCGCGGCGTGGGTTGCCAGGGTTGGCAACCTCGCCCAACCGGAGGAGACGGTTAACCGGGTAACCCCGCCCGGTAGGCCATCTTCCGCAGCTCCCGCCCGGCGGAGGAGTCGCGATTCGTGCGGGCAACCAGCTCAGCCACGGTGTCCCGGGTAAACGGGTGGCGGTACACCCGGGCCGGGAAGAGGTCCTCGGCGCGGCGCAGCGCTCGCACAGCGTCTTCACGGCGGCCCCGCAGCCGGGCCAGCACCCGACCGTAATCACCCCAGTAGGTGGCCTGGCGGGCGACCGAGGGCAGCAACTCGGGCCGCAACCCCTCCGCGACGGTGGCAGCCTGAGCGTGGTCGCCGCGTTCCAGGGCGACGCCCATCCGCCATACCCCGACGTTGGTCGGCCCGAATCCCAGCCCGTAGGCGTTGCCCTCCCCAGAGCGCGCCGCGAGCTCGGCCGCATGCTCCAGTGGGGCGTCCGCGTCTCCGGGACGCTTGTCCGCCGCAGCCACCAGCGAGCGGGACAGCGCAAGCATGCCCACCAGCTGCTCGGCCTGCCCGGTGGTCGTCGGCACGGTCACTGCGTCCAGCTCGGCTTGCGCGAGATCGAACTCCCCGGCGGCCAGCAGCCCGTTCGCGGAGCCGAACGCGGCCACACCGAGCATGTCGGGCCCGCCGTGCTCCCGAGCGGCGTGGCGTCCCAGCATGGCGGCATGCCCGCGTAGATCAGCGTGTGCGCCCACGTCGTGCAAGAAAGCGTGAGAGCCCTGCACGTGTAGCAGCACCGCCAAGACGAGCAGCTCAGCGACGTCCCGGCCGGCGTCGATGGTGGTATGCAGGTCGCGCACCACGTCGGGTAGGTCACGGCCCACCTGGTCGTGCCTGCAGAGACGTTGCGCCGTGACCAGCGCGTCGACCCGCGTCCGCAACGTCTCGACAGGGACGACCTGCCCGCCGGGCCGGTCGTAGCTGACCGCGGTCAGCGCGCTGCGCACCGCCTTCACGGCCGTGTCGGTATCTCTGTCGGCGGGTGCAGCCGCTGACAGCTTGGTCAGCTCCGAGGACTCGATCTCCAGCGCGTCGGCCAGGGCGACGATCAGCGACCGCTGGTTCAGGGCGCGCTGTCCCTTCTCCAGGCGGCACAGGTAAGACTTGCTGATCCCCGCGAGCTCGGCCAGCACCGCCTGGGACTTACCCTGCACATTGCGGAGCTGACGCACCCGCCGCCCGATCGTCCGGGCCTCCTCGGCATCCATCCGCATCATCCTTCACCACCCCCGTAGCGAGGAGCGCTGCGCTATTCGCGCGTGGCATTCGGCCGTCGGTTGTCGAGCTAGCACCTACTCGCGGGAGGCATCGGCGCAGGTGGGAAGCCTGCCGTAGGGTGTCGTCACGCCGCCTGGCGCAGGGTGGGAGGGTGTCATGAACGCAGACTTCGGTGTCGTGCCCGACCTGTTGCGCACCGTGGCCGGTCTGTTGCGGGGCTCGGCGGAGGACCTGCGTGCGGTGCGCTCGGCGTGGGATCGCCAGACCGTCGAGGGGAGCGCGATGTTCGGCACCCTCGAGTGCGCCGATGCGTTCCGGGCGCTGCAGGAGACCTGGTTCCACGACCTCGGGACGAGGATCGGCTACCTCACCGGTCTCGGTGACGCGGCGGAGGACAGCGCGACCACTTACACCCGGGTCGACGACACCGCCCGGCAGGACTTCGGGCGGCGGGGCATGGGATGAGCGCGGTGAGTCGGGGCGAGCTGGCCGGGCGGGCCGCGCGGCTGGCACAGCTTGCCGGTTCGGTGAACGCGGCGAACCTGGCGGCCACCCTCACCGAGGCGACCCACCAGATGGGCGCGATCCCGGGCAACCCGGGTGGGTTGGAGGATCTGGCCGCGGCGTTCCGGCAGGCCCGCACCGGGTTGGGCACCGTCGGCGAGGACACCCGGCTTACCGGGCAGAGCCGCCTACCACAGGCCTGGATGAGCGGACAGGCAGGCCAGCGCGCCGCGACCGTCACCACCGCGGTCGGTGACCAGCTGCGAGACGGTGGCGAACCGTTCGGCCTCGTCGCCGATGCCATCGACAGCCTCGCGGGCAGGTTGCGGTCGCTGCACGACGAGCACGGCAGCGTGCTCCAGGCGATGATCGATGCCGCGCACCGCGCCGACCAGCTGGCCTCGCAGCCCGCTGCCGACCCGTCGGCCGCGGCCGACG
>JALYQB010000482.1 GCA_030856045.1 Actinomycetota bacterium | reverse complement strand
GCTAGCTAGGCCGGGACGGACACGCGACCCGGGATGGCGGTCGGGTGCGAGATCGAGATCTTCGCCGTCTCCGGCATCAGCAGGATCGGGACGATCGCGATGGCGGCCGCCCCCATGAGGTAGAACGCAGGGATCGTGTTGTTGCCGGTGCTGTCGATCAGCGCCGTGATGACCACCGGTGCGGTGCCGCCGAAGACGGCAGTCGAGACCGAATAGCCGATCGAGAAACCCCCGTAGCGGTTGCGGGTGGGGAACATCGCCGGCAGCGCCGAGCCGATCACCCCGAGCATCATCACCAGCAGCACCGCGAGGATGATCAGCCCACCGGCCACCGAGAGCGCGTCGCGGTTCTCGATGAGCCTGATCGCCGGATAGCTCAGCAGGACGAACCCGATCGCCGAGCCGAGGAGCAACGGCTTACGGCCCACCCGGTCCGACAGCGCGCCCACCGCCGTGATGACGGCCATCATGCCGAGCATGACGCCGATGAGGATCAGCAGGGACGAGCTCTCGGCGATGCCGAGCACCTCGGTGAGGTACGTCGGCATGTACGTCAGCAGGGTGTAGACGGCGACGTTGAGCAGGATCACGAAGCCGATGAGGTTGAGGATCTGCGGCCAGAGGTTGTGGATGACCTCCTTGAACGGCGCGGACGACGTCTCACCGCTCCGCTCGCAGCTGGTGAACGCCGGCGTGTCCTCGAGCCTGCTGCGCAGATAGAAACCGATCAGGCCGAGCGGGCCGGCGATGAGGAACGGGATCCGCCAGCCCCAGCTGTTCATGGCCTGCTCGGACAGGCCCAACTGGAAGGCCGTCGCGAGGCTCGCACCGAGGACGTAGCCGCCCAGCGTGCCGAACTCCAGGAAGCTGCCGTAGAAGCCGCGGCGGTGGTCCGGTGCGTACTCGGCGATGAAGGTGGCCGCACCGCCGTATTCCCCACCGGTCGAGAAGCCCTGGACCAGGCGGGCGAGCAGCAGCAGGAGGGGTGCGGCGATGCCGATCGTCGCGTAGCTCGGGATGAGTCCGATGGCGAAGGTCGCGCCCGACATCATGATGATCGTGAACGCCAGTACCCGGCGGCGGCCGAACTTGTCGCCGAGCGGACCGAGGACGATCCCGCCCAGCGGCCGGAGCACGAACGGGATCGCGATCAGCGAGAACGTCAGGAGGGTCTGCGCGGTCGGGTCGGCGTTCGGAAAGAAGTTCACCCCGATGCTCGTGACGAGGTAACTGTAGATAGCGTAGTCGAACCACTCGACAGCGTTTCCCATCGCCGCTCCGCCCACGGCACGGCGGACGGTGCGCTCGTCGGCCTTGTCCGTCTGCGGGGGCTCGGCCGCCGCCTGCTCTGCTGAGGCCATCGCTGCTCCCTCCCTGCCGCCAACCGCGCACACTGACCAGGAGCCCGTTGTGACAGAGCGTGAGACTGCCACCCCGGCGGACAATACCGGGGCAACCAGGCTGGTGCAGCGCCCGACGCGTCAATACGAGCGGGCCATCCCCAGGGTGTGCTGGGCAACGTCGTCCAGGATCATCGCGCGGCTCACCGGAGCGATCCGCGCTGTGCGGACCGCGGCGTCGACCGCTTCGGACGTCCCCGGTGCGTCGGAGTCGTAGCGCCACGCCGCCCGCATCGTGGCCAGCCGGGTGAGCTCGACGTCGATGACGGCCTTGGCAAAGGTTGCGCAACAGCTTGGTGCCCGCCGATCGGTCCGTCCCACAGCGTGCGAGTGCGGGCGTAACCACCGGACCGCGGACACGCGCCACCGAACTGGCGGACACGCGCCACCGAACTGGCGGACACGCGGGTCAGTGGCGCTCGTGCAGGAGCAGCAGCGCGTAAGCCGCCAGCGACTGGGCGTCCCATACGTCGCCGCGGCGGACCATCGCGTCGAAGTCGGCGCGGTCGAACCAGGCGGAGCGCATGTCCTGTTCCTCGCGCTCCCGGTCCGGCTCGCCCTCGGTGAGCGCGGTGGCCAGGTACACCCGGCCGCGCTGGGAGAGCTGGCCGGGTGCCACGTCGAGCACCCCGAGCGGTACCATCCGCCCCGCGCGCAGGCCCGTCTCCTCCCGCAGCTCGCGCGCCGCCAGCGCGGCGGGGTCCAGCTCGGCGCGGTCCGGCGCGGTGCCCTGGGGGAACTCCCACCGCCGGGCCCGGACCGGGTAGCGGTACTGCTCCACGAGGTGCAGCCGCTCACCGTCCAGGGGGATGACCAGTGCGTAGTCGGGCTTGTCGACGACGCCGAAGACCCCGTCGGAGCCGTCGACGCGGCGGACGTCGTCCTCCCGCACGCTCATCCAGCGGTTGGCGTACACCTGGCGGCTGCGCAGCGTCTCCACGGCGCCCGATCCTGCCCTGCGGGCGGCGGACTTGCGCGGCATGGAAGCATCGGCCTGGTGAGTTCCTCTGACGACGCCATCGAGGCGTTCTGGCGCTGGTGGTCGGGCCGGTACCGCGACACGCTGGCGCGGGCGATCGACGAGGGCCGCGTCGCCGGCGTCGTCGACCCGCTGTTCGCCCGGCTGCGCAAGGTGCACCCGAACCTGGTCGCCGATCTCCGGCTCGGGACGGCGGGCCCGGGCGAGACGCCGCCCTACGCGCTCGTGATCGACGCGAACGAGGAGGTGCCCGAGGGGCTCATCGAGCGGATGCTGGCCGCGGCGCCGGCGGCGGACGATCGGTGGGAGTACGGGACCGGCGAAGCCCCGGTCCCCGACCCGCGGACGCTGGTGCTGAGTGCGGGGGAGCACACCGTCGACCTCGCGCGCATGGTCGTCGGGATGGCGCTGGACCCGGACGAGATGGCGCTCGAGCTGGCCGTGTACCACCCCGACCTCGCCGAGTTGCCCGTGGAGCAGCAGGACTACGTCGCCAGCACCGCGCTGAACGCCGTCGCGGGTCACTCGCCGCCGCGGCGCTACCGCGCGAAGTTGCGGCTCGCCCGCAAGCCCCCGGACGGCGCGATGGACCTGGCCCGGCTCCGCGAGGAGCTCGCCGCCCTGGAGGCGTGAGGAGCGACGTAAGCTCGCGCCCCGTGCGTCTCGTCATCGCCCGCTGCCAGGTGGACTACGTCGGCAGGCTCACCGCGCACCTGCCCCTGGCGCCGCGGTTGCTGCTGGTCAAGGCGGACGGCTCGGTGAGCGTGCACGCCGACGACCGGGCCTACAAACCGCTGAACTGGATGAGCCCGCCGTGCACGCTGGCCGAGGAACCCGGGTGCTGGACGGTGACCAACAAGACCGGCGAGCAGCTCGTCATCACGATCGACGAGGTGATGCACGACTCCCGCCACGAGCTCGGCGTCGACCCTGGGTTGGTCAAGGACGGGGTGGAGGCGCACCTGCAGGCGCTGCTCGCCGAGCACGTCAAGACCCTCGGGGCGGATTGGTCGCTGGTGCGGCGGGAGTTCCCCACCGCGATCGGTCCGGTGGACCTGATGTGCCGGGATGCCGATGGCGTGTCGGTCGCGGTGGAGATCAAGCGGCGTGGCGAGATCGACGGTGTCGAACAGCTCACACGGTATCTGGAGCTGCTGAACCGCGACCCGCTGCTGGCTCCCGTGCGGGGCGTGTTCGCCGCTCAGCAGATCAAGCCACAAGCCCGCACGCTCGCCGAGGATCGGGGCATCCACTGCGTGGTGCTCGACTACGACGCTCTGCGCGGCACCGACTCCGACGAGTTCCGGCTGTTCTGAGCCGTTCAGAGATCGGCGCGGATGCGGGCGCGTTCGGAGTAGACGCGGCTGAGCCGATCGCGCCACCACCTCACCTGTTCGGGGTCGTCAAGGGCGTAGGTGTCCAGCAGTGCTGGATCGGGTGAGGGCGGAGTGCGCGGCACCGGGAGGTAGCCGTCGACCGGGCGCAGCGAGTCGGGACCGGTCACGACGTCGCCTCGGAGCAGGGACAGGGTTCCCAGGCCACAGGCGAAGTCCAGTTCCGGCAGCGCCCCCGCCAGGGCGAGTTGAGCGGCTAGGCCGACACTGGTTTCAAGCGCGGAAGACACGACGCAGGGAAGCCCGGCAGCCTCGGCGATCTGCAACGAACGGCCGACCCCGCCCAGTGGGGTGCACTTGATGACCGCGATATCGGCTGCTTCGGCGACCGCGACCCGCAGCGGGTCCTCGGCGCGGCGGATGGACTCGTCGGCGGCGATCCGAACATCCACCTTGCGGCGCACGGCGGCCAGCTCCTCGATGCTGCTGCAGGGCTGCTCCACGTACTGCAATCCGCCGGCGGCCTTATCGAGCTGGGGAATCACCGCCACGGCTGTGTCGATGTCCCAGAGTCCGTTGGCGTCGACCCGGGTCGATCCGTTCGGGCCGAGGGCATCGTGCACCGCCTCGACGCGGGCGAGATCCTCACCGAGCGAGTCGGGGTGGTCGGCGACCTTGACCTTCGCAGTGTGGCAGCCCGAGCCGGACACGATCTCGTGGGCGCGTTCCGCGCCTACAGCTGGAACAGTGCAGTTGATCGGGACACGATCACGAACGGGTTCGGGCCATCCCACCGTTGCGGCCTCGATCGCGGTGGCCAGCCAGCCCACCGCCTCCCGGTCGTCGTACTCCCGGAACGGGCAGAACTCGCCCCACCCGGCAGGCCCCTCGATCAGCATCCCTTCCCGAATGGTGATGCCCCGGAATCGGGTCGTCATGGGGATGGCGTAGACGCGGGCAGCGTCGAGGTCGATGCAGTGGCTCGTCATATCGACTGTTGTACGCGGTGGTGCACGCCACCGACACCGTCCCGGCTCTCGGCGCGCGGCTGTGGTGGGCGGCGATAGTGCGGCCGCGAGATCGCCTACCGTGAGGAGAGGTCACGTCGACGGTGTACGGAGGACGGGGATGACACGCACCGCGGACCCCGGGACGGGGGCGGCCCGCCGCTTCGACTCGGTCGATCCCCGCACCGGCGAGGTCGTCGGCAGCCACGAGGTCGCCGACGAGGGCGCCGTGTGCGCCGTGGTCGCCCGGGCGCGGGAGGCAGCGCGCTGGTGGGGCGGGCTCGGTTTCGCGGAGCGCCGCCGTCGGCTCACCGCGTGGCGCGCGCTGCTGGTCAAGCGGCTGGACGAGCTGGCCGCGGTGATCAGCGCGGAGACGGGGAAACCGCGTGACGACGCCCGGCTCGAGGTCGTGCTGGTCGTCGGGCACCTGGACTGGGCGGCGCGCAACGCGCAGCGGGTGCTCGGCAGACGGAAGGTTCCGTCGGGCCTGCTCATGCTCCACGAGGCCGCGACGCTCGAGTACCAGCCCTACGGTGTCGTCGGCGTCATCGGACCCTGGAACTACCCGGCGTTCACGCCGATGGGGTCCATCGCCTACGCCCTCGCCGCGGGCAACGCGGTGGTGTTCAAGCCCAGCGAGCTGACACCGGGCGTCGGCCGGTGGCTCGCCGAGTCCCTGGCCGAGGTCGTCCCCGAGCACCCGGTGTTCCAGGTCGTGACCGGCTTCGGAGACACCGGCGCCGCCCTGTGTCGCGCAGGGGTGGGCAAACTGTCCTTCACCGGGTCCACGGCGACCGCGAAGCAGGTCATGGCCACTTGCGCCGAGACCCTCACGCCGGTGCTCCTGGAGTGCGGCGGCAAGGACGCGTTGCTCGTCGACGCAGACGCGGACCTCGACGCTGCCGCGGACGCCGCGGTGTGGGGCGGTATGTCGAACGCGGGACAGACCTGTGTCGGCGTCGAGCGGGTGTACGTCCACTCCGACGTCGCCGACGACTTCACCGACCGGCTCGTGACGGCGGCCCGGAAGCTCCGTCCGGGCGGTGAGCCGGGCGCCGACTTCGGCCCGATCACCATGGCGGGACAGGTGGACATCATCCGCGGTCACGTGGCGGACGCACTCGCGAAGGGCGGCACCGCGCTGGTGGGTGGGGCCGACTCCGTGCGCCCGCCCTACGTCGAGCCCGTCGTGCTGGCCGACGTCCCTGACGACTCCTGCGCGGTCACCGAGGAGACCTTCGGCCCGACGCTTACCGTGCACCGGGTCGCGGACCTCGACGAGGCGGTGGACCGGCTGGCGGCGGACCGCTACGGCCTCGGCGCCGCCGTGTTCTCCCGGCAGCGCGGCGCGGAGGTCGCCGCCCGGCTGCGGTGCGGGATGGTGTCGGTGAACGGCGTGATCTCCTTCGCCGCGGTGCCGTCGCTGCCCTTCGGCGGGGTCGGCGACTCCGGCTTCGGTCGCATCCACGGCGAGGACGGGCTGCGTGAGTTCGCCCGCGCGAAGGCCGTCACCCGACGCCGGTTCGCGCCGCCGCTCGCCGTCTTCACGTTCCGCCGGTCGCCGCGGACCGTGGGGCTGCTCGTGCGGCTCGTCCGGGTGCTGCACGGCCGTGGCTGAGCAACGCCCCGCGGCGTGGGGCAGTATCGGTCGCGAGCAGGAAAACGTCGATGTCGCAGGAGGCAGCAGTGGCACGGCAGATCGTGACGGTCGGCGTCGTGGGCATGGGCACCATGGGCGCGGGCATCGCCGAGGTGCTGGCGCGTACCGGACTCGACGTGATCGCCGTGGAGGTCGACGAGGAGGGCCTGGCGCGCGGCCGCGTGCACCTGGAGACGTCGACCGGTCGCGCGGTCGAGCGCGGGAAGCTTGACGAAGGCGCGCGGCAGGAGCTGCTCGGCCGTATCCGCTTCGTCACCAGCCTCGCCGAGCTGGCGGGCGTCGACTTCGTCATCGAGGCGGTCCCGGAGCAGCTGGACCTCAAGAGCCGGGTGTTCAACGAGGTCGACGGCATCGTCGGCGAGGACGTGATCCTCGCGTCGAACACCTCCAGCCTCTCGATCACCGAGGTCTCGGTGCACACGAAGCGCCCCGGCAAAGTCGTCGGGATGCACTTCTTCAACCCCGCGCCGGTGATGAAGCTGGTCGAGGTGGTGCGCACGGTCGTCACCGAGCCCGAGGTCGTCGACACGGTGACCGAGCTGGCGGAGAAGCTCGGCAAGGACCCGGTCGTGATCGGCGACCGGGCGGGGTTCATCGCCAACGGCCTGCTCTTCGGCTACCTGAACCACGCGGCGCACATGTACGAGCAGCGCTACGCCACCCGCGAGGACCTCGACGCCGCGATGCGCTTCGGCGCCGGCTACCCCATGGGTCCGCTCGCGCTGCTCGACCTCATCGGCCTGGACACCGCGTCCGAGATCCTCGCTGCGCTGTACCGGCAGTCCCGCGACCGGTTGCACGCCCCGGCACCGATCCTCAAGCAGATGATCACCGCGGGCCTGCTCGGGCGGAAGGCGGGCCGCGGCTTCTACACCTACGAGGGACGCGACTCGTCGAAGGTGGTGCCGGACGCGGCGACCCCGCCCGAGGGCGAGCAGGGCGCCCAGCCCCGGACGATCGGCACCGTCGGCGTGGTCGGCACGGGGACCATGGCAAGTGGGATCGTCGAGGTGGTGGCCAAGGGCGGCCACGACGTGATCATGCGCGGGCGCAGCGGCGCGAAGACCGAGGCCGCGGTGGCCGCGGTGAAACGGTCGCTGGACAAGGCGGTCAACCGCGGGAAGCTGTCCGAGGCCGACCGCGACGCGACGCTGGGCCGCGTCACGACCACCACGTCGCTCGACGACTTCGCGGACGTGGACCTGGTCATCGAGGCGGTCGCGGAGGACCTCGAGGTCAAGCGCGGGATCTTCGCCACGCTGGACGACGTGTGCAAGCCCGGCGCGATCCTGGCCACCACGACGTCCTCGCTCCCGGTGGTGGAGTGCGCGGCCGCCACGTCGCGGCCCTCCGACGTGGTCGGGATGCACTTCTTCAACCCGGCCGCGGTCATGAAGCTGGTGGAGGTCGTCGAGACGATCGCGACCGCTGCGGAGGTGGCCGCGACGGTGCGGGAGCTCTCCCGCTCACTGGGCAGGGTGCCGGTGACCTGCGGCGACCGCGCCGGCTTCATCGTCAACGCGCTGCTGTTCCCGTACCTCAACGACGCCGTGCGGATGCTCGAGGCGCACTACGCGTCGGCTGACGACATCGACACCGCGATGCAGGTCGGCGCTGCGCTCCCGATGGGGCCGTTCGCGCTGCTCGACGTGGTCGGGCTCGACGTGTCGCTCGCGATCCAGCGCAGCCTCTACCAGGAATTCCGCGAGCCCGGCTTCGCGCCTGCGCCGCTGCTGGAGCACCTGGTCACTGCGGGCCGGCTCGGTCGCAAGACGGGCAAGGGCTTCCGCGACTACAACTGATCCGGCGGAGAAAGCAGTCGATGTCGGCGGCGTCTTTCACACCTGGTAGCGATCCAACTTTCCGGCTGGCGCTATCGCCGCGAGCCGCGGCTGGGACTCCTGCTCGGTGATCAAGCACACGGGCCGAACGACCGCGACACGCCCGACGGGTGGGAGGGGGGTGTTGTTCAGGCGCTGGTGGGGCTGCCGCGGGCCCGCTCCGGGTTCGTGTCGGTGCAGCCGGTGTGAGCGCGGTGCAAACCAGCGCCAGCTCGTCGTCTTGGGATTCGCAGGTCAGTGCCGTAGTATGTGCGCCGCACCAGGGGGTAAAGTTTTAACCTCTTACGTGACCAGCCGATCGGCAGCTGGACGAGCGGAGTGAGTGGTCAGTGAGTCAATGGTCTGCTATCGCCTCGCGGCGTCGAACCACCGCCTGGCCCCAGACCGCCATGGAAGGGGTCATGGCCGCCGAGTCAGGCCGCAGTCAGCTCGCGCCCTCGACGGTCTACCGATTCGTGATGGGCGTCGACAGCGAACCTACGGTCATGGCCCAGTCCCAGCTCGACAGCCTCGCTGATCCCATGGGGGTTCTGCTCCGCCAGGGCAAGTTTCCTCTTACTGTGCACGATTTGCTCGCCGAGGTCGACGCTGCTGGGATGCTGCCGTTGCAGCGTTCCTACCTGGCCGGCGAGGCAGGCCAGATCCCGCTGACTGAGACTGGATCGCTGCAGCGTGACCTGCGTTTTGCGGTCACTCGCGCCCGGGCTGCCAATGCTGACCTCCTCATCAGTACAAGCGCCGTGGGCGATCCCGCAGCCATGTTCCTTCAAGTAATGGGCTGGGACGAGACCGCCGGACAGTTCAACTATTATATGCGTCTCGATCATACCTGGGTGTGGGCGGGTGACTCTTACAGTGCTTTAGCGCCTGAGTCTCGGGGCCAGGGCTGCTTCGACAGTCACGTCAACGGTAGCCTGGTGATGAAGGAGTTCAAACAGCCGTGGCTGCATTGGCAATCGATGAACGCCACCATACTGCTCGCGCCGGACGATCCGTTGCGGGACAACCCACTTTACCAATCTTTGTCGGGCGCGGAGGATTTTGAGTTGACCGTCCGTGCGGGTGTGAGTCGGTGGACGGCGGCGCGGTTGAAGCACGCGGTGACGCCGGATGGGCGGGTGGCCGACCTTGATCGTCTGCTGCGACAGTTGTGCACGACCACCACGGTGAACCTGGCGAGCAGTGTGACCGCCAGCAGCGCCGTCGTACGCAGTCCGGCCACGCCGCTGACCTTGCCGCTGGGATTGTGGCTCAACGTCGACTCCCTGCTCGACGACCTGGGGCTTCCGGCGCGTTTCGTTCCTCCGAGCGTGCCCGGCCAGCTGTACCTGGACAGCCTGGTCCGCTACGACTTCGCGCTCGTCGAAGGCGAGTTCCGCCGGCCTGGTGACGCGTTCTTCGCGTTCGTCGTGCCCGAAGCTGCTTTTGAGGACATCGAGGTCGTGAACCAACTGGTGCGCAGAAAGATGATCAGCGCACACTTCGCCGCCAGCGTGCTGATGGTGGACTTCCCCAACCCTGTCTTCAGTCCCGCCCGCGGCAAGCTGCTGGCCTACGTGCCGACCGCCGCCACCTTGGACCCGGCAGGTGGCGTGTCACAGCAGGTCGCCGACGTGATCGTGGAGGCTGCCGGCAGCCTGTCGGCTGACAGTCCCGAGGCGCAGTTCGCTGCTAACTGGCGGCTGGCGGACGCGGACTGGCGCGACGTGTTCGTCGACCGCATCCAGAACTACATGAATGCGGTCACCGCTCGGATCGGCACCGACCAAGGATTCGATGACTATGTGCGACTGGCGGAGTCTCGCCGCCGGGAGTTCAAGAGTAGCCGGCTCAACGAGTTCACGCTCACCCTGCCCGTCACAAATATTCCGCCTGACGCGCCACTGCTGCAGCTGAACGAAGACGGGACCATCAGGCAGAAACCTGCCAATCAGCCATAGAATGGGGAAGCTTATGGTCATTTCTCGTTTTGACCCGCCCGGCGGATTGACCGATCTGGATGAGACCGGCCTGGAGCAGTGGAGCGCGTTCATTTCAGCCGGCGTCGACGCCGCAATCGCCGGACGCACCGACCACACCAACGATGCCCCCCGTGCCCAGTTCTACAACCTCACCAAGACCGACACCGCCGAAGACGCAACCTCGCAGGATATCAGCTGGATCGCCTTCCCCCGACAGGTCAAGGTCAGCTCAGTCTCCGACCGTCAACGTTGGACCAGAGCCGACTCCTCTCGCGACCTTCAAGACGAGTACTGCGAGTGGAGCGTCACGCGACGACCTGACGGCAAGATCACCCGTGTCACCTTCACCTGCGAGGGACCCGAATACTGGCAGCTGCTAGCCCAGACCCGGCCCGACACGTTGCTCGAGTTGTACCAGCAGCATGTGGATCCGGCCGTCCAGCACGGGGACCTGTTCGACGCCTCCGGCTCTTACATACCACGCAACAACCGGAACAGCGGAACCACCAACGGCGCGATGCACCTGATCCAAGCAGCGAACACGCTCAGCGCTGAAATCGAACTCGTCGCTGCCGCCAGCAACGTCCGGCTCATTGACGGTCGGGAGTTGACCGGTGAGCAGGAGCTGATCGACTGTGGCCGGTACGGTGCGCCGCAGCGGAACAGCGATCCGCACATCGGCGGTGTTGTCAACAGCATCGCACGCCTGAAAGCCGACCTTGCGTTGAGCAACCCTGTCGGTCTGTACTTCGACGACCTGTCCACGGCCGGCTGGGATACGCCGAACGGTTCGGACGCCAAGTCGTATTGGACGTATGTGCGCGGCGACGATGGTCACCCCGTTCGTGCCGTCTATGAGGTTCCTGCCGAGCTGGAATTCGTGGTCGGTGATATCGTTATCGACGGCAACCCGATAGAGTTCGGGGCTCAAATCGCCGACTTCATCAGCATCAAGGCGATCGCGGTGGCCTGCCGCTTCGGCCAGAGCACCGTCGCACCTATGACCGCTTGTGTCGGAGATATCGAGGGCCTCGCTGCCGCCTTCAGTGCCACCCAGCTAAGAAGCCGCCTCATCTGAGCGTGGGCAAGGCGGAGTGGGTCGGTGACGAGGGTCCGCCACGGTGACGTCGCTCGGCGTGCCTCGGCAGCAACCGGGTCGCGATGGCTGCCAGCGCCGGGGCTGCCGGCACGCCACTGGGTTACCTGGTCGCTGGGCCCGCTGGTGATCTCTCAGCTGGCTCGGGTCGAGGTGTCGACCGCGGTGCTCGCCGCCGCGTTCGAGGCCGGCTACCTCGGCGCCGACCCGGTCACCCGAGGCATGTGACCATTCAGCGTTGATGACGAAATCATCATCACACGGGCGCGCTGATGTCGGATTCGTCATCAACGAAATCCGCAGTGCCCCCGCCCTTGAGGGGCGCGTCCCGATCAGCGCATCGAGGGGTCACGAACTCGACGCAGCGTGATCGGGGGCGGTGCTAGCCGCAGCAGCCGTCCCCGACGCAGGCGGGTGCGGCGACCGCGACCGCACCGCCGATTAGACTGGTTCCCGTGCCCCGCCGCAATGTGCCGCGCCGCTTCGTGGGGAAACCCGTCTCCACCGCACCGCCGCCCGCCGGGCTCGGCTGGGCGCGGAGCGAGTCGGCGGCCGACGGCGAGTGGCTGGTGCGCACGGTGCCCGGCGCGCAGACCACGAAGGACTACCGTTGCCCAGGGTGCGACCACGAGATCCGCCCCGGGACAGGGCACGTCGTGGCCTGGCTGGCCGACGGGCTCGGCGCCGCGGCTGACCGTAGGCACTGGCACACCGGCTGCTGGGCCGGGAGGCTGCAGCGGCGGCCCACCCGGCGGCGCTGACTCAGGG
Organism: Actinomycetota bacterium; assembly: GCA_030856045.1. Taxonomy (GTDB): domain Bacteria; phylum Actinomycetota; class Actinomycetes; order Mycobacteriales; family Pseudonocardiaceae; genus JALYQB01. Next base: position 2,939 of record JALYQB010000482.1, on the reverse strand, counting down.
GGAGCGCAGTCCCGAGGTGACCTCGGTACGGGGCGCGGCCGACGGCGTCGACGCCGGGGTGCGCTGCTCGGGCGCGGAGTGGGCGGGCTGGTCGCCATCCTCCGAGGTGAGCCCGCGGGATGCGTCGTTGAGCATCGAGCGGGCCGCGAGCAGCTGTACGGCGACCTGGTGGCGCAGCCGACGCAGCTGGTCCACCCGTGAGCGGGCCTCGTCGACCATCGCGGTGCACCGCTGCTCGGTCTCGGTCTGCAGCCGTCGCGCGTGTTCCTTCGACTCCGTCACGCGGCGGTGCGCCTCCTCGGTGGCCTCGGCAACGCGGCGGCGGGCGTCCGCAGCGCTGGCGGACTCCTGCTCGGCGAGCGTGCGCATCGTCGTGCTGCGGCGCTCGGACATGACGATCTCGAAGTCCTCCTCCACCTGCGTCTGGCGCTTCTCGGCCTCGGCGTCGAGCGCGGCGGACCGCTCGCGGGCGGCCTGCACGATCTGCTCGGCCTCGCGGCGGGCGTCGGCGAGGGTGCGCTCGTGCTCGGCCTCGACGGCGACACGCCTGCCCTCGGTCTCGGCGATGAGACGTTCGTAGCGGCCGCGGATGTCCGCGGACTGCTCGTCCGCGCGCTTGATGGTCTGCTCCGCCGTGGACTCCGCGCGGGCCTGGATCTCGGCGGCCTCGTCCTGGGCGAGCCGCAGCATCCGCTGCAAGCGCTCGCTCATGCCCTCCAGGCTGGTGGGCGGCTTCGACAGCCGCTGTAGCTGACTCCGCATCTCCTCCATCTCACGGCGCGCGGCGTCCAGTTGGCGCGCCAGCGAGGCCGCCTGGGCGGTCGTCGCATCGCGGTCGGCGATCACGATCTGGAGGTCGGCCTCCAGGGCCTCGACGACATCGTCCACCTGAGCCCGGTCGTAGCCACGCCGGACGACGTCGAACTGGGAGCTGCCGAGGGGTGGGAGCAGATCACGGTCGTCGTCGGAGCCCATGGCGGTCACGTTACCCGGTCGGGTGTCGGTGGTCGGTGAGCCGCGGTCACACTGGATATTTCCGTACGTCACACCCCGCGGAACCGGTTGATGTCGCTCAGGTGCGCCTCGCGCAGCTCCGGATCGCGGACGCCGAGGCCTTCCTCGGGGGCCAGGCAGAGCACACCGACCTTGCCCTGGTGAAGGTTGCGGTGGACGTCGGCGACGGCCTGACCGGTCTGCTCGAGGGGGTACACCCGCGACAGCGTGGGGTGCACCCGTGCCCGCGAGACCAGCCGGTTCGCGAGCCACGCCTCACGGTAGTTCGCGAAGTGCGAGCCGATGATCCGCTTGAGGTTCATCCACAGGTACCGGTTGTCGAAGGTGTGCAGGTATCCGCTGGTGGACGCGCAGGTGACGATCGTGCCGCCGCGCTTGGCGACGTAGACGCTGGCACCGAACGTCTCGCGCCCCGGGTGCTCGAACACGATGTCCGGGTCGTCGCCACCGGTCAGCTCGCGGATCGCGCCGCCGAAGCGCTTCCACTCCTTGGGGTCCTGCTCGTGCTCGTTGCGCCAGAACCGGAAGCCCTCGGCGGTGCGATCGATCACCAGGTCGGCGCCCATCCGGTGGCAGAGCTCCGCCTTCTCCGGGCTGGAGACGACGCAGACCGGGGTCGCGCCGCCGTTGCACGCCAGCTGCGTCGCGTAGGAGCCGAGCCCGCCGGACGCACCCCAGATGAGCACGGTGTCGCCCTGGCGCAGGTTGGCGCCGTTGGCCGAGACGAGCTGGCGGTAGGCGGTGGAGTTCACCAGCCCGGGGCTGGCGGCCTCCTCCCAGGTGAGGTGGCCGGCCTTGGGCATCAGCTGGTTCGACTTCACCAGCGCGATCTCAGCGAGCCCGCCGAAGTTCGTCTCGTAACCCCAGATGCGCTGCTCCGGATCCATCATCGTGTCGTTGTGGCCGTCCGGGTGCTCGAGTTCCACGGACAGGCAGTGGGCGACGACCTCGTCGCCCGGCTTCCAGGCGTTCACCCCGACGCCGGTGCGCAGCACGACGCCCGCGAGGTCGGAGCCCACGACGTGGTAGGGCAGGTCGTGCCGCGAGTTCAGTGGCGACGTGCGGCCGTAGCGCTGGAGGAAACCGAACGTGGGAATCGGTTCGAAGATCGACGTCCACACGGTGTTGTAGTTGATCGCGCTGGCCATGACCACCACCAGTGCCTCGCCGGGCGCGAGCTCGGGCATCGGCACGTCGTCCAGGTGTAGCGACTGCCGCGGGTCCTTCTCCTTGGTGGGCACGCCGGAGAACATCTCCACCTCGTCGGCGTGCACCGTGATGCCCCGGTAGCTCTCGGGCAGCGGCACGGTGCCGATGGCGTCGAGGTCGTCGGCGAGGATGGCGTCGAGGATCTTCTGCACGATCGTCCCTTCGAGCGGCGGCAGTCATAGCATGTTCCCTTGTGCCTCCGCCCGCACGGCCGCGGCGACCGCGGATCTACCGCGTCGTCACCTGGGTGATCGACATGGTGGGGGCGTTGTTCGCCCGTCGTCACTACCGCGTGCCACCGCTTCCGCCCACCGGTCCGCTGCTCGTCGCGGCGAACCACATCTCCTGGGTCGACCCGCTCTACCTCGCCGCTGCGCTGATGCGGGCCGGCCGGACGCCGCGCTTCGTGATCATGTCGAGCGTGCTGCGGTACCCGATGGTGGGGCCGATCCTGCGCTACTTCGACCACATCGGGCTCGACCGCGCGAGGGCGACGGACCCCGCGCTGCTCGAGCCTGTCCGCGCCGCGCTGCATCGGGGGGAGTGCGTGGTGCTCTACCCGGAGGGCGGCGTGACGCAGCGGGACGACTACCGCCCGGGCAAGCCGCTGCCGGGCCTGGGCGTGCTCGCCGCGGAGCTCGGGGTGTCGGTGCTGCCGGTGGCGCAATGGGGGGCACACCACGTCGTCGGCCGCGGCCGCCCGGTGTGGCGGGAGT
>JALYQB010000476.1 GCA_030856045.1 Actinomycetota bacterium | reverse complement strand
GAGCAGCTCGGGAACCCGACGTGGAGCGCCCGAGACACGGCCGAGACGAACGCGGGCGAGCGGCCCTGCTCCACCACCTTGATCAAGCTGGTCGATACGTTCGCGTGGGTGGCGAGCTGTGCATGGGTGAGCCCGGCGAGCTTGCGCTCCTCGGCGACCCGACGACCGACGCCGGTAGTGGGCCATGCGCCCAGGCTGCCAAGACCAGCATCGTTCGACACTCTGTCACCGACGTGTCACTCTTCGTTCGCATGTGGCGGTAGGATCGAGATGTGACCCTGGGCGAGTGGCCGTTGGCCGAGTTGTCGCTGGTGCGTGCACGCGGGCGAAGCCGCCGAGCGAGGCACACCCCATGATCGCGGTGATCTGGGCAAGAGCCCTCACGACGGCGTCCACCACGCGTTCCCCGTCGAGGCCATGGCCCACGCCGCCGAGCGGGGCTACGCAGAAGCTCGCTGTAGCCACACCGTGCCCTCGGAAGGCCTGGGACGGGTCGCCGCACCGACCATCCCCCTCTGCGCCGTCTGCGCTTACACGGTGGGCGAGGAACTGGCCGATGCCGGTGGCGACCCAGGGCGCCTCGGTACCTACTGAAGCCCGACCGGCTCAGTCGATCCAGTGGCGCAGGTGGTGGGCGTCACACCAGGAGGCGGGGCGGTCGCAGCCGGCCACGCTGGGCGATCGACGCCCACCCTCCGCTCGCGCCGGGCGGGCACCGGAAATGGCACTGCCGTCGACATGATCACGCCTACGTCGGCATCGCAACCGCGATAAAACTCCAAGTCGCGGTTGATGGGGCGTTTACGACAGCCACTTGTTACGACAGCCACTTGTTACGACAGCCACTTCCGGTGCTTGCGGGCGGCGGCGCGGCGCCAGGTGTCCTCGAACGCCGCATCGACGTCCGCGGCGGCGGCGGCTTCCTGCTCGTACCAGATGCCCGCGGTGAAGCCGTTCTGCCCCGCGAGGTGCCCGCGGGCGCCGAGCGCGCGCAGGAACGCCCGGGTCTGCACCGCGTCCTGGTGGTCGCCGAGCACGGTCTGCACGGCCTTGAAGCGCTTGCCGGTGCGGGCCGCCTTCTTGCCCACGACCGGGGTGGCGAGCTCGGCGGCGTACCGGACGCGCTTGGCGGTCTTGCGGACGGTGTGCAGCGCCTCCGCCCGCTCGGTCCCCGCGGGCACGCGGCGCGCCACGTCGACCGCCTTGTCGACCTTGCGGACGGTCTTGCGCACGAGCGGCGGCAGCGCGGTGGACGCCCGCTTCCTCGCCAGCGGGGTGATCGGCGGGGCGGCGAGCAGCACGTCGAGCGCGTCGCGCAGCGCGAAGTACCGATCCGTATCGAGCTCGGCGACGACGTGGGCGTGCGCCTCGGTCTGCTCGCGCGCGAACTGCTGGGTCAGCTGGGCGGTGATCGGGCCGAGCACGTTCTCGGGCGGGGTCGCGGCGACGAGGGCCTCGACGCGCTCCTGGATCACCTCCTGGTCCCGCGCCGCGCCGAGCGCCCCGGCCAGCCACTTGAGCTCGTCGGTGAGCCTGCGGGTGGCATCGCGGTCGACCACCGCGCCGAACGTCCGCAGCATGCTGCGCAGCTGGCGCGTTGCGACCCGCATCTGGTGCACCGCGTCGGGCTCATCGCGGCGAACGAGCGGGTCGTGCTTCTCGAACCGCGCGACCTGCGCGGTGATGGCGGAGAGCACGACCTTGCCCGCACGCGACTTCTTCCCCACCGGCGCGGGCTCCCGCGGGCTCCGGGTAGGCGCGACGGGCAGCAGCCGCGCGATCACCGGCGCGGGCGTCGCGGGCGTGGCGCCGATGTCGACGAGGCGCTCCTCGAGAGCGGGCAGCAGGCGGCCGGTCGCGTTCGGGCCTGCGATGTCGATCCGGACCTCGTACCAGGAGTCCACCGTCGTCGTGGCGCCGAGCGTCTGCGCGGAGACCGCGTCCCCGGTGATCTCGCCGAGGTGCCCGCCCTCCCAGTCGAGCAGCTGCCACACCGACCGGGTGCGCTGCGTGTGCGCCACCGCGACGAGCTCGCGGCCGCGGGTGTGCGTCGTGACCAGCTCCAGCACAGCGGCGGGCACCGCGTCCGAACCGTCGTCGGCAGGCACCTCCAGCGGCGGCTCGCCCTCGCGGCGCAGCATCCAGTGCCAGCCGGGGTGGTCGAGCTCGCGCTGCACCGACACCCCGGCGCGCGCCAGCCGCAAATCCTCGGTGTCGTGGCAGAACGACTCGAGAGTCTGCTCGCCGGGCCCGTCGACCCGGTCCACCCCGGGCAGCCCGGCGAGGCGGGGCGCACCGCTCACCCCCGGGGCCTCATAGTGGCGGACGTCCCGGGCGACAACGGTGTCGGTCATCGTCCCAGTGTCCCCCAGACGTGGCCGGATGACATGTCGAGAGAACCGGATCCCCACCCCTTTCCCGGGCAGGACTCACACCGGCTCCGGTGGGTCGGCCAGCAGCGTGGACAGCTTCGCCGACGCCAACCAGAGCAGTGAGGCCATGGCGGACACCGGGACACTCAGCCGGGCGGCGATCTCCTCCTGGTCCAGACCCTGGTCGCGCAGCCGCAGCGCCTCCGCGTACACCTCGGGGAGGGCGGCGCGCGCGTCGTCCGGGTCCACCGTCGGGACGGTACCGGCGGTCGCGGGCCACCGCATGAGACCCGGACGGCTCACCCCAGCGGGACCGCGTCGAGACCGAGGAGCAGCGCGAGCTCGGCCCGTCCGGATATCCCCGCCTTGGTGTAGATGTGGTTGAGATGGTTGCCGACCGTCCGCACCGAGAGCACCAGGCGGTCGGCGATCTCCCGCTTGGACAGGCCGCGCGCCGCCAGCTCGGCGATCTCCCGCTCCCGCGCGGTGAGGGCTTCGAGGGTCGGTGGGGCCCCGGCTCGCCGCAAGCTCGGCGTCTGCGCTCCCTCGCAGAGCGATGCCCACGTCCGGAACCGTTCCTGGGCGGCGAGCCAGGCCGCCGTGCGACCCGCGCGGTGGTGCTTCTCGGCGGCCTCGGCCGCGGCCTCGGCGGCGAGTAGCGGCGCCCCCAGCT
>JALYQB010000464.1 GCA_030856045.1 Actinomycetota bacterium | reverse complement strand
TGTGGGCGAAGCTCGAGGACCGCAACCCGACCGGGTCGGTGAAGGACCGCCCGGCGTTGGCGATGATCACCGAGGCGGAGCGCTCCGGCCGGCTCACCGAGGGTGCCACCATCCTCGAGCCGACCTCGGGCAACACCGGCATCTCGCTCGCCATGGCGGCCAAGCTCAAGGGCTACCGCGTCGTGTGCGTGATGCCGGAGAACACCTCCGTCGAGCGGCGGCAGTTGCTGGAGGCGTATGGCGCGGAGATCATCTACTCGCCGGCGGCGGGCGGGTCGAACCAGGCCGTCGCGCGGGCGAAGGAGCTCGCCGCGACGCACCCGGAATGGGTGATGCTCTACCAGTACGGCAACCCGGCCAACGCGCTGGCGCACTACGAGACGACCGGCCCGGAGGTCCTGCGGGACCTGCCGTCGGTGACGCACTTCGTCGCGGGCCTTGGCACCACCGGCACCCTCGTGGGCGTCGGGCGCTACCTGCGGGAGCACAAGCCGGACGTGCAGATCATCGCGGCCGAGCCGCGGTACGGCGAGCTGGTCTACGGATTGCGCAACCTGGACGAGGGGTTCGTGCCCGAGCTCTACGACCCGGACGTGCTCACCGCGCGGTTCTCCGTCGGCTCCTATGACGCGCTGCGCCGCACCCGTGAGCTGCTGGAGTTCGAGGGCATCTTCGCCGGCATCTCCACCGGCGGGATCCTGCACGCGGCGCTCGCCGTGGCCGAGAAGTCTGCCGGCACGGGAGAGCAGGCCGACATCGTGCTCGTCGTCTGCGACGGCGGCTGGAAGTATCTGTCCACCGGAGCGTACTCCGGGGACCTCGAGGAGGCGGCTGCCCGGCTGGACGGCCAGCTCTGGGCCTGACCCTGGGTTCGCCGGTGCGCCGCGACACAGCTTCCGCTCAGGCTCCGAGGGTAGGCTCGGACCATGCGGACCGTCCCTGAAGCGCCCCGGGGCGCGAGGGTGCTCCCGGCCCGCCCCGGGGGAGCTGCGGTGATCATCTCCGCCTTCACCGGACTGCTGTATCTCATCGAGGCCATCGACGCCGTGCTGGGCGGCGCGCTCGATCGCGGGGGCATCCAGCCGCGGCAGGTCGACGGGCTCGACGGGGTGTTATGGGCGCCCCTGCTGCATGTCAACTGGCAGCATCTCGTCGCCAACACCGTGCCGGTGCTGGTGCTGGGCTTCTTCGTGCTCGCCGGCGGGATCGCACAGTTCGTGGGGGTCACTGCGGTCGTGTGGCTGGTCGGCGGCGCCGGGACATGGCTGATCGCTGGGGAGTACACCACCCACCTCGGGGCGTCGGTGCTGGTCTTCGGGTGGATGACGTTCCTGCTGGCCCGCGGCTTCTACGCGCGCAGCGCGGGCCAGATCACCCTCGCGGTGATGCTCTTCCTGGTCTGGGGCGGGATGCTGTGGGGCGTGCTGCCCGGCACCCCGGGGGTCTCCTGGGAGGGCCACCTGTTCGGTGCGCTCGGCGGCCTGCTCGCGGCCCGGCTCGTCGCCGGTGCCGACCGCGCGCCCGCCCGATGAGAACGTCCCCTGACGCGCCGATCGGCGTCTTCGACTCCGGGGTCGGCGGGCTGACGGTCGCGCGCGCCATCGCGGATCAGTTACCCGCCGAGCAGCTCCACTACGTCGGTGACACCGCCCACGGCCCGTACGGTCCGCAGACCGTCGCGCAGGTGCGTCGCCACGCGCTCGCGGTGGCCGACGACCTCGTCGCCGCCGGGGTGAAGCTGCTGGTCATCGCGTGCAACACGGCGTCGGCGGCCTGCCTGGTGGATGCCAGGGAGCGCTACGACGTGCCGGTCGTGGAGGTGGTGCGCCCCGCCGTCCGGCGGGCTGTCGCCGCCACCCGCACCGGCCGGCTGGGGGTGATCGGCACCCGCGCCACGATCGCGTCGCGCGCTTACGAGGACGCCTTCGCCGCCGCGCCCCACGTCCGCGTGACGGGAGTGGCATGCCCGCGGTTCGTGGACTTCGTCGAGTGCGGTACCACCTCCGGACGGCAGGTGCTGGGGCTCGCGCAGTCCTACCTGGAGCCGCTGCAGCGGGCGGACGTCGACACGCTGGTGCTCGGATGCACCCACTACCCGCTGCTCACAGGAGTGCTCCAGATCGTGATGGGCGACGGTGTGACGCTGGTGTCCAGCGCGGAGGAGACCGCGAAGGACGTCGTGCGCGTCCTCACCGGGCGCGATCTCCTCCGGGAGGGCCCGCAGGCCGAGCATCGCTTCACCGCGACCGGGGACCCCGCGTCGTTCGCCCGGCTCTCCCGGCGGTTCCTCGGTCCCGCACTCGCACCCGGGGCGGTAGCGTCCGCCTCGACATGAGGGGAGCAACGGCATGCGCCTGACGGTGCTGGGGTGCTCGGGCAGCGTGCCCGGCCCCGATTCGCCCGCCTCGGGATACCTGGTCCAGGCCGGCTCCGCGTCGGTGACCTTGGACATGGGCAACGGCACGCTCGGGGCGTTGCAGCGGGTGCTCGATCCGTTCGACCTCGACGGGGTGGTGCTCTCGCACCTGCACCCCGACCACTGCGCGGACGTGTCCGGGCTGATCGTCTACCGCCGCTACCACCCGTCGCCGTCGCACCGTGCCGCGCTGCCGCTGCACGGCCCGTATGACACCGTCGAGCGGATCCGCGCCGCCTACGCCACCGATGTGGACGATCGGATCGCCACCGACCTCTCCGACGTCTTCGACTTCCGGCCGCTCCACGAGCGGTTCTCACTCGGCGAGCTCGAGATCACCGCGGTGCGGGTCGACCACCCGTGCGAGGCGTACGGCCTGCGCGTGCGCCACGACGGCCGGACGCTCGTCTACACCGGTGACACGGGGCCCTGCGACCAGCTCGACGCGCTCGCCGCCGGCGCAGACGTGCTCCTCGCCGAGGCGTCGTGGCTGCACGAGGGGGACCGTCCGCCGGGCATCCACCTGTCCGGCCGCGAGGCGGGGGAGACCGCGGCCCGCGCCGGGGTCGGCCGGTTGCTGCTCACCCACGTTCCGCCCTGGACCGATCGGCAGCGGGTGCTGGCCGAGGCGAAAGGCGCCTTCGACGGCTCGGTCGAACTCGTGACCGCGGGCGCGGTCTACGACGTCTGACGCGGCATCCGCAGACGGCAGGACGTGCGTGGGTGCCCGGGTCGTAGGCTGTTCCGGTGACGCGAGCGGACGGCAGGAGCGACGAGGCGCTGCGAGAGGTGCGGATCACCCGCGGCTTTCAGCAGTGGCCCGCAGGATCGGTGCTGATCGAGTTCGGCAGGACCCGCGTGCTGTGCGCGGCGAGCGTCGTCGCGGGCGTGCCGCGCTGGCGCAAGGGTTCCGGGCTCGGCTGGCTCACCGCGGAGTACGCGATGCTCCCGTCGGCGACGCACACCCGCAGCGACCGGGAGTCCGTCCGCGGCCGGATCGGGGGGCGCACCCACGAGATCAGTCGGCTGGTCGGCCGGTCCCTGCGGGCGGCGATCGACCTGACGGCGCTCGGTGAGAACACGATCTCGCTCGACTGTGACGTCATCCAGGCCGACGGCGGCACCCGTACCGCGGCGATCACCGGCGCGTACGTCGCGCTGGCCGACGCCGTCACCTGGCTGCGCGCCGCCCGGCGCCTCGCCGACCCGAAGCCGCTCTCGTGTGCCGTGGCCGCGGTGAGCGTCGGTGTCGTCGACGGCCGGGTGCGCCTCGACCTGCCCTACGAGGAGGACTCACGGGCCGAGGTCGACATGAACGTCGTCGCCACCGACACCGGCACGCTCATCGAGATCCAGGGCACCGGCGAGGGCGCCACGTTCGCGCGCTCCACGCTCGACGCGATGCTCGACGTGGCGTTGGCCGGCTGTTGCGAGCTCACCGCCGCGCAGGCCGTGGCGCTGGCCGAGCCCTATCCCGGCGAGCTCCCCGGGTCATGACGTCCCGGCTGCTGCTCGCCACGCGCAATGCGGACAAGCTCGCCGAGCTGCGGCGGATCCTCGCGGACCACGATCTGGAGGTCGTCGGGCTCGCGGATGTCCCGGCCTTCCCCGAGTCGCCGGAGACGGGGGCCACCTTCGAGGAGAACGCCCTGGCGAAGGCCCGCGACGCCGCCGCGGCGACCGGGCTGGTGACCGTCGCGGACGACTCGGGCCTCACGGTCGACGCGCTCAACGGCATGCCGGGAGTGCTCTCGGCACGGTGGGCCGGGCGGCACGGTGACGACGCCGCCAACCTGCGGCTCGTGCTCGACCAGCTGGTGGACGTGCCCGACGGGCGCCGGGGTGCCGCGTTCGTGTGCGCTGCCGCGCTCGTCGTCCCCGGCGCGGATGAGCACGTCGTGCGCGGCGAGTGGCGCGGGTCGCTGGTGCGCGCCCCGCGCGGCGCGAACGGGTTCGGCTACGACCCCGTGTTCGTGCCGGCGGGGGAGCGGCGCACCTCGGCGCAGCTGGCGCCCGTCGAGAAGGACGCCGCATCCCACCGCGGCCGTGCGCTGCGCGCGCTGCTGCCCGCGCTGTCGTCCGCTCTGGGCCGGGTCACCCCGCCGGGAGGCCCCTGACGACCTGCACCGTGTCGCCCGGCTGCAGCGTGTTGAAGTAGACCTCGGAGTCCTCGAACAGCATGCGCACGCAGCCCGCCGACCGGCTGTTGAGGCTGCCCGCGTGGAACGCGATGCCGCCGTTGAAGAACACGGCGTTGGGCATCGGCGCGTTGTAGATGCTGCTGATGTGGTCCTTGTTCTTGAACGTGACACGGAACGTCCCGGCCGGTGTCTCGTAGCCGGGCTTGCCGTGGCTGATCGGCACCGGCCCGTAGGTGACATCGCCGCCCTGCATGAGCCAGGACAGGTTGTTCACGAGGTCGATGCATGCGTCCGCGCGGTCGTTGCACGGTGCGGTCGGCCCCTCCTGGGCGCCGGCGGCAGCGGGGGCGAGGAGGGTGACGCCGACCCCGAACGCGGTGGCGGCCAGCGTGACGGCAAGACGGCGAGCTGTGAAGTGGACACCCATGGAGACGGACCTCTCGGTCGTGCGCGAGCCGGGCGGGCGCGGGCGAGGCCGTCACGATAGCGGACATCGGCCGCGCTGATCCGTCGCCCCGCGCGGGCGATCCAACCTGATCGTGTGACACCGTGCTGTGACGCTCGGTGGTGGCCCGCGCGGCCGGCCGACGGGGATGAGACGGACCGGCCGAGCGGCATCTCCACGCCACCGCGGGCAGGGCTTCGGCCCGTCCCACGGCGGTCCTTCC
>JALYQB010000445.1 GCA_030856045.1 Actinomycetota bacterium | reverse complement strand
GACCGATCCGGGTCGATGAGGAGGCATGAATGCCCACGTATCTCTCGCCGGGCGTGTACGTCGAGGAAGTTGAGGGCGGTTCTCGGCCCATCGAGGGTGTGGGCACCGCCGTGGCCGCCTTCGTCGGCCTCGCCGCACAGGGCCCGTACAACACGCCGACGCTGGTCACCAACTGGAACCAGTTCACCCAGAACTTCGGTGAGTTCGTCGAGGGCTCCTACCTCGCGCACTCCGTCTACGGCTACTTCCTCAACGGCGGCGGCGCCTGCTACGTCGTGCGCATCGGCGGCGACGGTGCCACCGATGGCAAGCGATCCACGGCCAGGAAGAAGGAACTGACCGAGGGGTCACAGGCCACGCTCGGCGGTTACCGGGTGACCGCGCTCGACGGCGGCACGAGCAGCGCGAGCAGCACCCCGCAGATCACCGTGCAGGTAGCCGACCCGGGCGGGGAGAACCCGCCGGAGGGCAGCTTCAAGCTCGTGGTCAAGCGCGGCAACAAGGTCGAGGAGACCTACGATCCGGTGACCACCGCGCGCGGCAAGGACAACGTGGTCACCGCGGTGACCGAGCGCTCCAAGCTCATCAAGATCGAGGAGACCGCCACGGGGGCCGCGCTGGCCAAGCCGGAGAACACCAGCGTGACGCTGCAGCCGGACGCACCCCCCGCGCCGACTCCGACCTCGCTGGGGGCCGACGACTACGTCGGTGACGTCGCCGAGCGCACCGGGTTCGGCGGTCTGGAGGCCGTCGACGAGATCACCATGCTGGCCGTGCCCGATCTCATGAGCGCTTACCAGCAGGGCGTCATCGACGCCGAGGGGGTGCAGGCCGTTCAGGTGGCGATGATCGCGCACTGCGAGCTGATGGGTGACCGGATGGCCATTCTCGATCCGCCGCCGGGCCTCAAGCCGCAGCAGGTCAAGGAGTGGCGGGTCGACACCGCAGGATACGACTCCAAGTACGCGGCACTGTACTACCCGTGGCCCAAGGTGTTCGACCCCTCGACCAGCACGAACATCCACGTGCCGCCGAGCGGGCACATGGCCGGGATCTGGGCGCGCAACGACGACACGCGCGGCGTGCACAAAGCACCCGCGAACGAGGTGATCCGCGGCGCCATCGCGCTGGAAACCCAGATCACCAAGGCCGAGCACGACCTGCTGAACCCGCTCGGGGTGAACTGCCTGCGGGCCTTCCCCGCTCGCGGCCTGCGGGTCTGGGGCGCCCGAACGCTGTCCTCGGACCCCGCGTGGCGCTACCTCAACGTGCGCCGGCTGTTCAACTACCTCGAGGAGTCGATCCTGAACGGGACGCAGTGGGTCGTCTTCGAGCCGAACGACGACGCGCTGTGGGCGCGGATCCGCCGCACCATCGGCGCCTTCCTGGTCATGGAGTGGCGCAAGGGTTCGCTGTTCGGGCTCACCCCGGACGAGGCGTTCTACGTCAAGTGCGACCGGGAGACCAACCCGGCTGAGGGCATCGACGCCGGCCAGGTGATCTGCGAGGTCGGTGTCGCGCCGGTCAAGCCCGCCGAGTTCGTCATCTTCCGGCTGGCGCAGTTCTCCGGCGGCACCAGCCTCGTCAACGAGTGACCAGCGAAAGGCGGTAGGGAACCATGGCACTTCCCGATCTCGATACGTCGGTCGGCCACTCCTTCGGGCTTGACGTCGACGGCGTGATGATCAAGCAGATCACCGAGGTGAGCGGGCTCAAGATGGAGCAGGACGTCATCGAGCTCAAGCAGAACAGCAACGATGGCAAGTACATGATCAAAAAGCTGCCCGGTCGGCCGAAGGCAGGCGAGGTGACGCTGACCCGTGGCCTCACCGCCGACACCAGCTTCGAGAAGTGGGTCAAGGACTCGCGCTTCGGGAAGATGCCTAACGCCCGTAAGGGCGGCGCGATCGTCGTCTTCGACTACGAGGGCTCGCCGATCAAGCGATACAAGCTGACCAACGCCTGGCCCAAGAGCCTGGAGATCGGCACGCTCAAAGCTGGTGACACTGCCGTGCTCACCGAGAAGCTCGTGATCACCTACGAGGAGATGGACGTCGAGTGATGCGACGAGGTCTGAGCACGGTGGACCTCGGTGAGGCCCCCGCCCGGACGGTGCAGCGCAGCCCGGCGGCCGCCGAGGCCGGGCACCGCGAGACACTGCGGACGGAGTTCCCTTTCGAGCTTCCCCGCGGTTACGTGGACGAGTCGGGGACGGTGCACCGCTCCGGAGTGATGCGGCTGGCCACCGCGCGGGATGAGCTGATCCCGCTGCGCGACGACCGGGTCCGGGAGAATCC
>JALYQB010000444.1 GCA_030856045.1 Actinomycetota bacterium | reverse complement strand
GGTCGGCGATGTCGACTCCGGGGTGCGCGAGGTGGCCGGGTTCCTTGCTCCGGTGCCCGGGGGGGTTGGCCCGATGACCCGCGCGATGCTGCTGGCGAACGTCGTCGACGCGGCGGAACGCGCAGCTCGCGCCGGCGCAGCGGCCGCCGGATGAGGCCGGACGGGTGGCGCAGGCACCTCGCGTTCGCGCTGGTGCTGGCCGTGGTGGCGCTCGGATTAGTCCGGATCGCGCAGTACCACTGGCGGGAGGGCACCGCTGTCCTCGGCCTCGCGCTCCTGCTGGCGGCGGGGCTGCGCGTGGCGCTGCCCCCCGACCGGGCCGGCCTGCTGGTCATCCGCGGCCGCTACCTCGACGTGCTCACCTACGGCGGGTTCGGGGTGCTGGTCCTCGCGGTGACGCTGACGATCGTCGGAGGACCACTGGCCGAGGGGTGAGACCGGTCCGTGCGTTGGTAATCTCCGCCGCACCCGACACTGGAGGTCGCATGGCACGCTCGGGCACCATCGCCGTGATCGGCGCCGGCTTCTACGGCTCGACGACCGCGCAGCGGCTCGCCGAGTACGACGTCTTCGAGACCGTCGTGCTCACCGACGTCGTCGAGGGCAAGCCGGAGGGCCTGGCGCTGGACATGAACCAGTCGCGGCCGATCGAGGGGTTCGAGACGCGGGTCGTCGGCCAGACCACCGGGCAGGACGGCTCCGGCTACGAGGCGATCGACGGTGCCGACATCGTCGTGATCACCGCGGGCCTGCCCCGCAAGCCCGGCATGAGCCGCATGGACCTCATCGAGACCAACGCCAAGATCGTCCGGCAGGTGTCGGAGAACGTCGCGAAGCACGCGCCCGAGTCCGTCGTGATCGTGGTGTCCAACCCGCTCGACGAGATGACCGCGCTGGCCCAGCTCGCCACGCGGTTCCCCCGCAACCGGGTGCTCGGCCAGGCCGGAATGCTCGACACCGCCCGGTTCACCGACAACGTCGCCGAGGCGGCGGGCGTCCCCGTCGGCTCGGTGCGCACCCTCACCCTCGGCTCGCACGGTGACACGATGGTGCCGGTGCCGAGCGCCTGCACGGTCGACGGTAAACCCCTCGCCGAGGTGCTGGACCAGGCGAGGATCGATGAGCTGGTCGACCGCACCCGCAACGGCGGCGCGGAGGTCGTGGCGCTGCTCAAGACCGGCTCCGCGTACTACGCCCCGTCGGCCGCGGCCGCCCGGATGGCCCGCGCGGTGCACGAGGACTCCGGCGCGGTCATGCCGGTCTGCGCCTGGGTGGACGGCGAGTACGGCATCTCCGGGGTCTACCTCGGGGTCGCCGCCGAGCTGGGTGCCGGCGGCGTGAGACGCGTCGTGGAGATCGACCTCACAGACACCGAGCAGGCCGCGCTCGCCGAGGCGGCCGAGGCCGTACGCGCCAAGCAGGTGGCCGTCCAGCATCTTTAGGCCTGGAACGCGGCGAGCAGGGCGTCGACCGTGACGTCACCGTGGTGGGGCACGCCGTCGAGGAACAGCGTCGGGGTGCCGCGGACGCCGCTGCGGACCCCGGAGTTGAAGTCCGCCTCCACGCGGTCCTCGACGAGCTGCGTCGCGGGCCAGACGACGGACTCCGGGTCCACGCCGATGCGCTCGGCATGAGCCCGCAGGTCGTCCTGCCGTAGCCGGGCCTCGCCCGCGTAGAGCCGTGTGTGCATCGGCCAGAACTGCCCGGCCAGCCCGGCCGCCTCGGCCGCGACCGCGGCGGGCAGCGCGAACGGGTGCACCTCGGCGAGCGGGAAGTGCCGGAACGCGACGACCAGGTCGGCTCCGATGCGCTCCCGCAGGTCGTCGATCACCGGGACGGCACGGCGGCAGTAGGGGCACTCGAAGTCGCCGTACAGGACGAGGCTGTACGGCGCGCCGAGCACGCCCTGTAGGTGATCGTGCACACCGAGCGGGGGATCGAGAACCACCGGTGCTCCTCGGGCAGGATGACGGCGTGGCGATCACAACCCTAGTCGAGCGGGGGGAGCTCAGCCGGGCCGCGCGGTCGTTCCTCCGGACCGAGTCGGGCTCCGCGGTGCTGCTGCTCGTCGCGGCGCTCGTCGCCCTCGCGTGGGCCAACGCAGGCGACACCTACGAGCGGTTCTGGGCGGTCGAGCTGTCCTTCGACCTCGGCGGCGCCCGCCTGGCCGAGGACCTGCGCCACTGGGTCAACGACGGGCTCATGGTGTTCTTCTTCTTCAGCGTCGGGCTGGAGATCTCCCGCGAGGCCGTGATGGGCGAGCTGCGAGGGGCACGGGCGCTCATCGCTCCCGCGCTGGCCGCGGTCGGCGGGCTCGCGGTGCCCGCCGGGCTCTACCTGCTGTTCACCGCGGGCGGGCCCGGTGCGGGTGCGTGGGGCATCGCGATCTCCACCGACACCGCCGTGATGCTCGGGGTGCTGGCGCTGGTCGGCCCCCGCTGTCCCGACCAGCTCCGGGTGTTCCTGCTCGCACTGGCGATCGTCGACGACATCGGCGCGGTCGCCGCGATCGCGATCTTCTACACCGAGGACCTGCAGCCGACGGCGCTGCTCCTCGCGGCAGCGCTGTTCGTCGCGCTGCTCGCCCTGCGGTTCGCCCGCTTCTGGCGCACCCCGCTGTACGTCGTCATCGGTGTTGTCATGTGGGTCGCGGTGCTCGAGTCCGGGGTTCACCCGAGCGTCGTCGGGCTGGTGATGGGCCTGCTCGTCAACGCGTACGCGCCGCGAGCCACCGACCTGCAGCGCGCCGAGGTGCTCGGCCGCAGCTTCGCCGCCGACCCGACGCCGGCCCGCGCGCTCGCCGCGCGGTCCGGGTTCGTCGACGCCGTGTCACCCAACGAGCGGCTCCAGTTGCTCGTCCAGCCGTGGAGCAGCTATGTCGTGGTGCCGCTCTTCGTGCTGGCGAACGCCGGCGTGGTGCTCGACGCGGAGACGCTCGGGGCCGCGCTGCGCTCGCCGATCACGCACGGGATCGTCGCCGGCCTGGTGGCAGGCAAGCTGCTCGGGGTGTCGGCGGGCACGTGGGTGGCGCTGCGGACCGGCCTCGGCCGGGTCCCGGACACGCTGCGCTGGGGCCAGCTCGTCGGGGGAGCCGGGCTGACCGGGATCGGCTTCACCGTCGCGCTGTTCGTCACCGACCTCGCGCTCGACGACCCGGCGCTGCAGACCCAGGCGAAGGTCGGGATCCTCACCGGGTCGCTGCTGGCGGGACTGGTCGGCTGGAGCATCTTCCGCCTGCTCGGGGAGCGCGGCGGGCAGTGCTCACCGAGCGGGCTCCCGGTGCTGCCGCCCCGCCCGTGGCGGCCACCGGAGTGATGGGCGGGCATCATCGGGGAATGACCACGCTGCCCGCCGACCTGCTCACCGAGGAGCCCGATGCGCGCCGCGGCCGCATCGTCGACACGCTCGTCGACGCCTTCGCCGACCTGATGACCGCCAGCCCGGCCGGGTTCCGGACCAAGTTCCGCAAGATGGCCGCGAACCCGTTCGCCTTCTACCGCGGCAGCGCGTGCCTCTTCTACGCCGACGTCGCCGCGCTCGAGGACCCGTGGGCCGACGAGCGCACCGGCCGGGTCTGGATCCAGGGCGACCTGCACGCGGAGAACTTCGGCACCTACATGGACGGCGCCGGAACGCTGATCTTCGACGTCAACGACTTCGACGAGGCCTACCTCGGCCACTTCACGTGGGACCTGCGGCGCTTCGCGGCGAGCATCGCACTGCTGGGGCGGGCGAAGGCGCTGTCGGACACCGACATCGACGCGCTCGTCGCCATCTACCTGCGGTCCTACCTCGACCAGGTGCGGCACTTCCTCGACGCCGACGACGACCGGGGCTTCTCGCTGCGGCTCTCGACGGCACACGGCGCCGTGCACGAGGTGCTCCTCGCGACCCGGCTGCGCACCCGGGTCGGTCTGCTGGACAGGATCACCGAGACCGAGGGCCACGACCGCGTCTTCCGCGAGGGCCCCGGCGTCCGCAGGCTCGACGAGGCGGAGCACGCCGCGGTGATGGACGCCTTCCAGCGGTACCTGCGGACGATTCCCGAGGACAAGCGCCTGCGCCCCGTCGCCTACCGGGTGAAGGACGTCGTAGGGCGCAGCGGGTTCGGCATCGGGAGCGCGGGGCTGCCCGCGTACTCCGTGCTCATCGAGGGGCTAAACGAGGCGCTGGACAACGACCTGGTGCTCTCGATGAAGCAGGGCAACGTGGCCGCGCCATCCCGCGTGGTCACCGACGAGCGCATCGCCTCGTACTTCGACCACCACGGGCACCGCACCGTGATCTCGCAGCGGTCGCTGCAGGCGCACGCCGACCGGCTGCTCGGTTACACCGACCTCGGCGGCGTCGGCTACGTCGTCAGCGAGGTGTCCCCATACGAGGCGGACCTCGACTGGAGCGAGCTCACCGAGCCCGCGGAGCTGCGCCCCGTCATGGACCAGCTCGGCCGGGCGACGGCCAAGGCGCACTGTGTGTCCGACACCGACTCCGACCACACGCTCGTGCCGTTCCAGACCGAAGAGGCGATCGCCGCGGTCGTGGCCGGCCGCGACGACGAGTTCGTGCGGTGGGTCAGCGGGTTCGCGCACGAGTACGCCGCGGTGGTGCGGGCCGACCACGCGCTGTTCGTCGACGCCTTCCGCAACGACGAGATCCCCGGTGTGCGCCCGACCGCCCAGCCCTCGTGAGTGGCGTTGCGAGCCCCGGCT
>JALYQB010000430.1 GCA_030856045.1 Actinomycetota bacterium | reverse complement strand
GGCTTCGCGAACGTCATGACCATCGAGGCCGTCCTGCGTCGTCGACTCGACGCGCGGATCAGCCTCGCGACTCCGGAAGAAATGGAGCAGGTCTCCAACGCCCTGCGAGCCGCGCAAGACCTCTGACGTCAGCTCGCGGGCGGGCCTCCCCCTATCCGGAAGCTCAACACGGTCACGGCTCAGTCCGTCACCGGGACAGCGCCGCCGAGCTCCTCGACTGGCGTGGAACCCGGGGTCGGCCAGCAGCACCCTCAGCGGCGCCAGCACCTCGGAGCGAGCGTGCCTCCACCGCTGCCGGGACCCCACCTCGCCGACACCACAGTCTGGAGCAAGGTCCGCAACCGTCCTGGGCTCACGGCGTGGTTCAACACCGAGGTGCGGGCATCCCGCATCTGGACCTGCGAGGTGGTGGCCCTCGAACTGTGCGCAGCGCACGCAACATAGACGCATTCATGACGCAGTCCGAGCTGCTTGCGGTGCTTCCCAGCTGTTCTGTTGACCGGGCCGGGTGGGTGAGGGCACGCCACGTCCAGCAGCTGCTAGCCGCCGACGGCATGCACCGCAGTGTTCCGCCTGCCGACCTCCTGATAGCGGTTGCGGCAGAGTCGGCCGGTGTTCCCGTACTGCACTACGACCGCGACTACGACCTGATCGCCGGAGTCTCGGGCCAGCCGACCCGCTGGCTGCTTCCGGCGGGCAGCCTTCCGTAGCCGGTGCCATTCCACGATCTGTCGTACCTCATCAGCCGGACGACACCGCGCCCATGAGCGCGAAGGTGGCACCCTGCGGATCGGTGATCACGGCCAGCCGGCCGTAGGGGGTGTCGAGGGGCACTGCCAGCACCACGGCGCCCCGCTCGGTGGCAGCCGCCACGGCGGCGTCGGTGTCGGCGACCATGAAGTAGGCCATCCAGTGCGGTTGGGCGCCGAGTGGGCTGTCCTGCATGCCACCGATGCCACCGAGCGGGTCACCGCCGCGGTGAAAGGTCATATAGTCCGGTCCGGCACCGTCGACGGGCTGGTAGGTGTAGCCGAACACCGTGGCGTAGAACCGCCTGCCGGCCTCGGCATCGGGCAGGGCGGCCTCGCTCCACACCAACGCGCCGGGCTCGTTGTAGATCTCCACGCCGATGTCTCCAGCGGCCTGCCACACCCCGAAGGACGCGCCCTGCGGGTCGAGCGCGATGCACAACCGCCAACTACTCGGGACGTCGAACGGCTCGGCGAGCAGCGTCCCCCCGCTCTCGGTGATCATCTTGGCCGTCGCGTCCACGTCATCGCTGGCCAGGTACGTGGTCCATACCGTGGGTTGGCCCTCGTTCTGGCACGGGCTGATGCCGGCGGCGGAACGACCGTCGCGCTGGCACACCTGGTAATGGCCGTACTCCTCACCCGCGTCGGCGAAGATCCAGCCGAGCACCGCCGCGTAGAACTCGGTGGCGGCGGCGACATCGGGGACAGCGAGGTCGACCCAGCAGGGAGTGCCGGTCGGCCAGGAGTCGGTGCGGGCGGGCATGACAACCTCCAGGGCGAAGCGGTATGAGGTGACCAGCCTCGCACCCACCCGCGACGAGAACCCGTCGCGTCAGTTCGACTGTGGCGTGCTGTAGTCGATCACTCCACGCTCCCCGCGGGAACGACCCATCGGCAGCGCTGACCCGTGACCGCGGCGATGAGATCGAAGTCAGCGTCGTAGTGGAGTACAACGACGTCGAGCTCCTCGGCCGCAGCAGCAATCAGCAGATCGGGGATCTTGCGGCCCCGCTGGCTACGCTCCGCGAGCAAGCGCTGCACCTGCAGTGCCCGACGCAGGTGCGAAGCGGTCGTGTCCACCGCATCAAACGCGTCGAGCGCTCCCACAAGCCGATCCCACTCCTCGGCGTTTCGCGCTGAGTAGCCAACCTCGAGATCACAGATGCTGGGACGCCCGAGTTGCCCAGCGACAGCCAAGGGCGCGATCACCTCGCGGATTGCAGAGCGTCCGAGCCGCTTCAACACACTTGTGTCGACGAGGAACCTCAACGCCATGCTTCGGAACGATCGTCGAGGCTGAAATCGGCCAGCACGTCCAGAGCCGCAGCGACTCGACGCTCCCGACCCGACGTGGCCCGCCGCAGCGCCTCGTTCACCGTGTCTTTGATCGTGGTCGTACCCAGCTCCACGCGGGCAGCGCCGAGCGTCTCCTCATCAAGGTCGATCAAGTGCTTCGCCATGGTCCGAGTATATACGGCTTGCCGTGGGTATAGACATAACGTCCCGCTAGCGGTTGGCGCTGCGGCCTACCACACTTCGGTCACTCTAGTGGTAGCGGTCCTACGGTGGAACGACGGCCACCGAGCGTCCCGGTGCCGGGCGCGTGGGGTCAGTCCCACTGGTGGTGCTTCCTCGGTGCAGGGGGTTCGCCGGGCGCGTCACCAGGACAGCAACGAGACCAGCGCGATGCCGGCCAGCACGGCCAGAGAGGCCATGCAGATCGCCAGGAAGGACGTGAGCACAGCCGTCCCCTCTCGCTCGATGTGGTGTCGCCGCCCGGCCCGGATTCGGGCACAGGCCGGGCGGCTGCGCTGCCGTTCCATGGGACGGGGACATCCCCGACAGCACGAAGAGTATCGCCATGCATGTTGCACGGCGTCAAGCCTTGAACTGTTCCGGTTCCTGGCTTGCCTCGGCGACCCGCGCTGTGCAACAGTCTTCGCCCGTGGCGTACATACCCTCCATCAAGCGACGACGTCTCGGCGTGGCACTGCGCCGGGTACGGGAGAAGTCCGGCCAGACCACCGATGACGCAGCCAAGCGCCTCGGCTGGTCGAAGTCGAAGGTCAGCCGGATCGAGACCGCAGCCGTCACAGTGATCCCGGACGACGTCCGGGCGCTGCTCGGGCTCTACGACGTGCTGACCGAGGAGGTGGAGCAGCTCGTCACGCTGACCCAGGAGGACAGGCAGCCCGGCTGGTGGCGGCAGTACAGCGAGGTGCTTCCACCCGAGTTCGAGGGCTACCTCTCGCTGGAGTCCGAGGCCTCGCGCATCCTGACCTACCAGCC
>JALYQB010000428.1 GCA_030856045.1 Actinomycetota bacterium | reverse complement strand
CCCCCCCCCCCCCCCCCCCCCCACTCACGGGGTCACAGGTACTGGCCCGTGTTGGTGGCCGTGTCGATCGCGCGACCGGAGTCGGCGTTCTTGCCGGTCACCAGGGTGCGGATGTAGACGATCCGCTCACCCTTCTTGCCCGAGATCCGGGCCCAGTCGTCCGGGTTGGTGGTGTTCGGCAGATCCTCGTTCTCCGCGAACTCGTCGACGATGGCATCGAGCAGGTGGGTCATCCGCAGCCCCGGTTGCCCCGTCTCGAGGACCGCCTTGATCGCCGACTTCTTCGCCCGGTCCACGATGTTCTGCACCATGGCGCCGGAGTTGAAGTCCCGGAAGTAGAGGACCTCCTTGTCCCCGTTCGCGTAGGTGACCTCCAGGAACCGGTTCTCCTCGGTCTCGGCGTACATCCGCTCGACCGTGCCCTGGATCATGGCGCCGACGCACGCCGACGCGTCCCCGCCGAACTCCGCGAGGTCATCGGCGTGCAGCGGCAGCGTCGTAGTCAGGTACTTCGAGAAGACGTCCTTCGCCGCCTCGGCGTCCGGCCGCTCAATTTTGATCTTCACGTCCAGCCGGCCAGGGCGCAGGATCGCGGGGTCGATCATGTCCTCGCGGTTCGAGGCGCCGATGACGATGACGTTCTCCAGTCCCTCGACGCCGTCGATCTCGCTGAGCAGCTGCGGCACGATCGTGGTCTCGACGTCGGAGGAGACCCCGGACCCACGGGTGCGGAAGATCGAGTCCATCTCGTCGAAGAACACGATCACCGGTGTGCCCTCCGAGGCCTTCTCCCTGGCGCGCTGGAAGATCAAGCGGATGTGGCGCTCGGTCTCGCCGACGAATTTGTTCAGCAGCTCGGGGCCCTTGATGTTGAGGAAGTAGGACTTGGCCTGCTCGATGTCGTCGCCGTCGCCACCTCGCGCCTGGGCCACCTTCTTGGCCAGCGAGTTCGCCACCGCCTTGGCGATGAGCGTCTTCCCGCACCCGGGCGGGCCGTAGAGCAGGACCCCCTTCGGCGGGCGCAGCTCGTAGGTCCGGAACAGGTCGGCGTGCAGGAACGGCAGCTCCACCGCATCCCGGATCTGCTCGATCTGGCTGCCGAGGCCGCCGATGTCCTCATAGCCGACGTCGGGCACCTCCTCCAGCACGAGGTCCTCGACCTCGGCCTTGGGCACCCGCTCGTAGGCGTAGCCGGCCTTGGTGTCGACGAGCAGCGAGTCCCCCGGCTTGAGGATGACGTCGTCGGCGTCGGCGGACCCCGCCACCAGCGGGTCGGCCAGCCACACGATGCGCTCTTCATCGGCGTGCCCGACGACCAGCGCGCGCTCCCCGCCGGTGAGGATCTCGCGCAGCGCGCAGACCTCGCCGATGGTTTCGAAGCTGCCGGCCTCGACCACGGTCAGCGCCTCGTTGAGCCGGACGGCCTGCCCCCGCCGCAGGCCGGCGACCGCCACCGCGGGCGACACGGCCACCCGCATCCGGCGCCCGGATGTGAAGACGTCGACGGTGCCGTCCTCCTGACCCGCGATGAAGACGCCGTACCCACTGGGAGGCTGCGCGAGCCGATCCACCTCGTCGCGGAGCGCGAGCAGCTGGCTGCGGGCGTCGCGCAGTGTCTCGACGAGCTTGGTGTTGCGCTCGGTCAGCTGCGCCACCGAGGCCGACGCCTCCGCGAGCCGCTCCTCGAGCAGGCGCACGTGGCGCGGTGACTCGGTGACCCGGCGGCGGAGCAGCGCCACCTCGTCCTCGAGCGCCCGGATCTGTGCTGCGACCTGCGCCTCGTCGCGAGGTGTGTCGTCCGACCGGCCGCCGGGATGATCGTGCTGCATCACGGCACCTCCTCACGTCTCAAGTGCGGACCCGCCCACGGTACGGGAGAACGGGGGCGACTGGTGAGACTCTGCGAGGCTGCTACCGCCGGGGGTTCGCCCGGCTGGGCCGCCGCTGCGGCGTCGGGGCGACGACGCCGTCGGCCAGCCGGCGCGTGGTGACCAGGAACGCCGTGTGCGCCACCATCCGGTGCTCGGGGCGCACCGCGAGACCCACAACGTGCCAGGGGCGCAGCAACGTCTCCCACGACTGCGGCTCGGTGAACCCGCCGACCTCGCGGAGCGCCTCGGTGACGCAGGAGAGCTGAGTCGTGGTGGCCACGTAGACGACGAGCACGCCGCCCGGCACGAGCGCGGCCGAGACGGCCGGGAGCACCTCCCACGGCGCGACCATGTCGAGCACCACCCGGTCCGCCTGCCCGTCCGCGGGGTGTTCGGCGAGGTCGGCGACGTGCAGCGTCCAGTTCGCGGGCTGCCCGCCGAAGAAGCACTCGATGTTGCGCACGGCGTGCTCGGCGTGGTCGCCGCGGACCTCGTAGGAGGTGACCGTCCCCTCCGGACCCACGGCGCGCAGCAGCGAGCAGGTCAGCGCGCCCGAGCCGGCGCCAGCCTCGAGCACCCGCGCCCCGGGAAAGACGTCACCCCACATCACGATCTGCGCGGCGTCCTTCGGATAGATCACTTGCGCGCCGCGCGGCATCGATAGCACGTAGTCGGCGAGCAGCGGGCGCAGCGCGAGATACCGCGTGCCGACGGCGGAGGTGACGACGCTACCCTCCGGCGCTCCGATCAGGTCGTCGTGGGTGAGCGCGCCGCGGTGGGTGTGGTAGGTCCCACCGGGCTCCAGCACCACGGTGTAGCGGCGGCCCTTGGCGTCGGTGAGCTGCACCCGGTCACCGGGCTGGAACGGTCCGCTGGGTCGGCTCACGACGGCCCATCGTCCCAGAGGGAATCGGCACAGCCGCGGTCAGGGCGACCGGTGCCGGGCGACCGCGCAGGACACGTCGTCGCGGTGCAGCACCCCGGCAGGCCGGCCTGCCGCGTCGACGACGAGGAACTGCCGCCCACCCGTACCGCGGATCCGCTCCAGAACCTGCTCACCGGTGTCCGAGGCGGGGACGACGGACTCGGGCCGCAGCGGTTCCGCGGCGCGCTCGGCCGGTGCCAGCGGGACGGTCGCGCCGAGCCGCTGCGCGCGGAGGGTGTCCAGCAG
>JALYQB010000417.1 GCA_030856045.1 Actinomycetota bacterium | reverse complement strand
CGGGGCCGGTTGTTGAGGGTGGCGGCGACAGCGTCGAGCTCGCGCTCGTCGTAGCGGGCCAGGTCGGTCCCCTTGGGGAAGTACTGGCGCAGCAGCCCGTTCGTGTTCTCGTCGGTGCCGCGCTGCCAGGGGCTGTGTGGGTCACAGAAATAGATCTCCACGCTGGTGTCGATGCGCAGCTGAGCGTGCTGGGCCATCTCGGCGCCTTGATCCCAGGTCAGGGTCTTGCGCAGATGCTCGGGCAGGGCCGTGATCTTGGCCGCGATCGCATCCCGGACGGCTTGGGCCCCATGCCCGGCCAGCGGCAGCCCGTTCTTGACCCGCACCGTGGTGCCGAACCCTTCCATCGGCGGTAGGTGCAGCAGCATCGTGAACCTGCTGGTGCGTTCGACCAGGGTGCCGATCGCAGACTTGTTCAGCCCGATGATCAAGTCGCCTTCCCAGTGCCCGGGCACGGCCCGATCTTCAGCCTCCGCAGGACGCTGGCTGATCATCACCTCCTCGGTGATGAACTTCTTGCCCCGCCCTCGAGTCCTCGCGCGAGGAACTCGCAGGGCACGGCCGGTCCGCAGAGACGCGGTCAGTTCGCGTCGTAGCGCGCCGCGGCCTTGCACGTAAAGCGCCTGGTAGATGGCCTCGTGGCTGATCCGCATGGACTCATCCTCTGCGAAGTCGACCTCCAGCCGGTGGCTGATCTGCTCCGGACTCCACGCCGTGACCCACGGCCGATCAGCCCGGTGGGGTTTGTTCCGGCCCTTCCACGCCGGCACGGGTGGACCACAAACCTCTGTCCCGTCCGGATGCCTGACCTTTCCAGACAGCCGGTCTTGCACATAGTCGCGCAGCCGGTAGTTGGTGGCCAGCTTGGCGCTCTTGGGACGCTTGGCAGCCTGCTCGGCCTTCCACTGCGCCACCGAAGCTCGGTAACCGCGTTGGCTGGCGCGAGTAGCGGCATTGCGACGCAGCTCCCGTGAGATCGTCGAGGCGTCACGACCAAGTCTGCGGGCAATCTCCCGCACCCCCTGGTCTTGAGCTTTGAGAACAGCGATCTCCTCACGTTCGGCGAACGACAAGTACCGGCCCGAAGGCTCGGCCAGACTGATCGGTGACATGCCGCCACCGTGGCGAAACCAACGCGTGCCCACCGGCCCCGACACGCCCATCGCGACCGCCGCGTCCTCACTCGTGAGGCCCTCGGCGATGCGCCGCCAAAACTCCCGCTCGACCTCCCGCCGAGGCGGTGGCCTTCCCGGAGACCGCAAGGCTGGCCGGATCGCTCTATCGGCGCGCTGCTGTCTGCGTTCTGCCATCGAAGAACACCTCCATCATCGAGGTGTTGCGACGACCAGTTGAATCCGCCTTGCGACCCGGCATCGGAGTGGTGGATAGCCCCATCGATGGGGCGCCCTTGGCGGGACCGCAACGCGACGGCCTGCCGGATCGCGGACTCTACGAACCGGGTCTCCTTGCTCATCGAGGCTTCCCAGCCGATGATCGCTCCGGCGAACGCGTCGATGACGAACGCGACGTAGGCGAAGGTGGCGGTGACCAGGCGGACGTAGGTGAAGTCCGCGACGAGGAGCTGGTTCGGCGCCGGGACAGCGAACTGCCGGTCGACCAGGTCCGGTGCACGCTCGGCGGCCGGGTCGGCGACGGTGGTGCGGACCTTCTTCTGCCTGCGTACGCCCTGCCAGCCGTTGGCCCGCATCAGCCGCTCCACGGTGGACTTCGCGACCGGGATGCCCTCGCGTTGCAGGTGGGCCCACATCTTCAGCGACCCGTACAGCGACTCCGGTTTCTTGCGGCCCTGTTTATCGGGCTCGTAGTAGCCGGCCAGGATCTCGGTGATCGTGGCGTCCCACAGGGACCGCTTCGAGGGCGCACGCGACGCCCACGCGTGGAACGTCCTCGGGGCGATCGTGACGCCGTGCTCGGTGAGCACGCGGCAGATCGGAGCGACCCCGAACCGGTCCCTGTGGTCGGCGATGAACTGACAGACCTCGGCAGTGGTCAGCGACGCGAGCGCGGGTCGCTCTCCCGCACGAAGAAAGACGTCGCTGCCTTGAGAACCTCGACAGTCTGCTCCAGCTCGGCGTTGCGGCGCTTGAGCTCACGGATCTCAGCAGCTGCCTCGGTGCTGACACCATCACGCCGCCCGGCGTCGACCTGCTGCTGACGGATCCAGTTGCGCAGCGTCTCAGCATTCATCCCCAAGCGCTTCGAGACGGTCTTGATCGCAGCCCACTCGCTCGGGTAGTCGCCACAGTGGTCGACGACGAGACGGACTGCCTTGGCCCGGGTCTCCGGGTCGTACTTGCTTGGCATGTGCTGCACCTTCCCAACGAAGGAGGTGTGCATCAAACCCGGGATGGTTCACACCAGCCAGGTACGC
>JALYQB010000394.1 GCA_030856045.1 Actinomycetota bacterium | reverse complement strand
CCGCTGACCTCGACGCCCAGCGCCGCCATCCCGGTCGGCCACATCTTGCGGGGCGCGATCTCCACCCCCGGCTTGCGCAGCCGCTCACGGGCCGCGGTCCGTGCCCGCTCGGGGACGTCCGCGCTGCGGTGCCGGCCCGTGCAGTTGTCGCACCGGCCGCACGGTGCGGCGGCAGGATCGTCCAGCACGCGGCGCAGGAACTCCATCCGGCAGCCGGTGGTGTCCACGTAGGACCGCATGGCGTCCTGTTCGGCACGGCGGGCCGCCGCGATGCGGGCGTAGCGCTCCGCGTCGTAGGTCCACCCGGTGCCCGTGGCCGTCCAGCCGCCGCGGACCCGGCGGACCGCGCCGTCGACGTCGAGGACCTTGAGTACGACCTCGAGCCGGGTGCGGTTCAGCTCGACGTGCGCCTCCAGCGCGGGGGTCGACAGTGGACGGCCAGCCTCGGCGAGCACGTCGAGGATCCGGCGCACCACGGGCTCGGCGGGGAACGCGAGGGACGCGAAGTACGCCCAGATGTCACGGTCCTCGGGCCCCGGCAGCAGCAGCACCTCGGCGTGCTCCACGCCGCGGCCCGCACGGCCGACCTGCTGGTAGTAGGAGATCGGCGAGGCGGGAGCTCCGAGGTGGACGACGAAACCCAGGTCCGGTTTGTCGAACCCCATGCCCAGTGCGGAGGTCGCCACGACGGCCTTGACGCGGTTCGCCAGCAGATCCGACTCTATCGTCTCCCGCTCGGCCGGCTCAGTCCGTCCCGTGTACGCCACGACCTCGTGCCCCGCGCCGCGCAGGAAGGCGGCGACGTCCTCGGCCGCGGCGACCGTGAGCACATAGACGATGCCCGATCCCGCAAGCTGGTCGAGGTTCGCCGCCAGCCACGCCAGCCGCTGCTCCGACGTCGGCAGCCGCAGGACGCCGAGGTGCAGCGAGTCCCGGTCCAGGGAGCCGCGCAGCACGAGGGTGTCTCCGCCGCCGATGCCGAGCTGCTCCGCGACGTCGTGCACCACCCGGTCGTTCGCCGTGGCCGTGGTGGCGAGCACCGGCACGCCGTCCGGCAGCTCGGCGAGCAGGGTGCGCAGCCGCCGGTAGTCCGGGCGGAAGTCGTGGCCCCAGTCGGAGATGCAGTGCGCCTCGTCGACCACGAGCATCCCGGCCGACGCGGTGAGCGCCGGGAGCACGGCGTCGCGGAAGTCGGGGTTGTTCAGCCGCTCCGGGCTCACCAGCAGGACGTCGACCTGCCCCGCGGCGACCCGCGCCTGCACGTCGGCCCACTCGTCGACGTTCGCGGAGTTGATCGTCACGGCCTGCACCCCGGCGCGGGCGGCGGCGTCGACCTGGTTGCGCATCAGCGCGAGGAGCGGGGAGACGATCACCGTCGGGCCGGACCCCGCGGCGCGTAGCAGCGCAGTGGCGACGAAGTACACCGCCGACTTGCCCCACCCGGTGCGCTGCACGACGAGCGCGCGCCGTCGCCCCGCCACCAGCGCCTCGATCGCGGTCCACTGGTCGTCCCGCAGCCTCGCGCCGGGCCCGGCCAGGGCGGTGAGCACGGCCTCGGCGCGCTCCCGGAGATCGGTGGTGGTCGTCATGGCCCATCCCTACCGCACGGCTCCGACAACGTGCGGACCGGCCGCCTAGGCTGCGCACCGTGACCGACCTCGTGACCGCCGCTGCCGACGTCGTCGCCGCCTGCGGGCGGGAGGCCCAGCGCGCCGCACCGTCGCTCGCGGCCGCCCCGGAGGATGCCCTCGACCGTGCGCTCGCCGCGATGTCGGAGCGCCTCACCTCGGCGAGTGCGGCCGTGCTCGCCGCCAACGCCGAGGACGTCGCAGCCGCGGGGCAGGCCGGCATCACCGCTGCTCTCGTCGACCGGCTCCGGCTCGATGAGAGCAGGCTCACCGACATGGCCGAACAGCTCACGTTGCTGGCGTCGTCGCCGGTGCCGCCGCGGGACCAGGTGCTCGAGGAGCGCCCCGACGGGCTGCGGTTGATCGAGCGGCGGCGCCCGGTCGGCGTGATCGGTGCCAACTTCGAGGCGCGCCCGAACGTCACGATCGACGTCGCGTCGCAGCTGGTGAAGTCGCGCAACGCGGGGGTGCTGCGCACCGGGTCGGCCGCGCTGCGCTCGGCGCTCGCCCTGCAGGAGCACGTCATCGCCCCGGCGCTGGGCGATGCCGGTCTGGACCCGGCCGCGGTGCAGGTGATCGCGGATCCCCGCCGCGACAGCGCCGTCGCGCTGGTGCAGCAGCCCGGTCTGATCCCGCTGGTGATCCTGCGCGGCAGCGGTGAGACCACCCGGTCACTGTCCGCGGAGGCCGCGCGCCACGGCGTCCGCACCCTCGCCCACGCCGACGGCGGGGGAGTGCTCTACGTCGACCGCGCCGCGGACCCCGCGAAAGCACGCGAGCTGGTCGCCGCCGGGCTGGACCGGCTCGGGGTGTGCAACCGGCTGAACCTGCTGCTCATCGACACGGGGGTCGATGGCGACGACCTGCTGCGCGTCGTCGCCGAGCACGGCGTGACGCCGTCGCTGCCACCCCACGATCACCCGCTCGGGCATGAGTGGGCGCTCGACGAGGGTCGTGAGGCCACGGTCACCGTCGCCACGGTCGGCGGCGCGGTGGAGGCCGCCGAGGTCGCCAACCGGGAGACCTCGGGGCTCGCCGCCACGATCGTCACCGAGGACGGGGCCGCGGCCACCGCGTTCCTGGACGCCTACGCCGGTACCGGCGCCTTCTGGAACGCCACCACCCGGCTGCTTGACGGTTTCAAGCTGCGCCGCGTGCCCGAGACCGGCATCAACGTGGACCACGTCCCCGGGCCGCGCGGGCCGGTCACCTTCCAGGACCTGTACCTGCGGCAGTTCGTGATCGTCCCGGGCGACTGAGACGACCGCTACACCCGGGCACGGAGCTCCCGCACCACGACGTGCACGTCCTCCCAGGCATCGACGTCGAGGCAGCCGTCGACCGGGGAGTTCCATGACCGCATCCAGCGGCACACCACCGCGTCCGGCCGACGGCGGTGCAGCTCAGCGAGGTGGTGCATCGAGTCTTCGACGTAGACCGCGCACTCGACACCCGCCTTGTCGTCGGTGACGTGCACCTCCCGCAGCGGCAGGCCGAGCTCACCGAGCCAGCTGAGCGTGTCCGGCACCGCCCACTGCGGTTTGGTGGTGACGATCACGATGTGGGCCAGGCGCTGCAGCGCACGCAGCCCCTCGATCGCCCCGGGATAGACGGGCAGGTGCCGGAACAGCGAGTGCCCGTCGTCCCCCGCGGTCCGCGCCCACGCCCAGAAGCGCGAGGTGGAGCTGAAGTGCGTCATCCGCGCCGCCGCGTGCCATTCCACGGCGTCCGCGACGCGGAGCTGCGTGCCGAACTCCGCGTTGTAGTGGGTGATCCACCCGCGGACGAAGTCGGCGACCACGCCGTCGAGGTCGATCCCGACCCGCAGCGGCGACACCATGGTCATCGACGCTAGCTGACGATCGCCGTTGTCGGACTCGCGGCGCCACGCCCTACGCTTTTTCCATGTCCGGTCGGCGGTTGGGAGTCATGGGCGGGACGTTCGATCCCATCCACCACGGTCATCTCGTCGCGGCGAGCGAGGTCCAAGCGCGATTCGGACTGGATGAGGTCGTCTTCGTGCCCACCGGCAACCCGTGGCAGAAGAGCGGGCGCGAGGTCAGTTCTGCCGAGGACCGCTACCTCATGACGGTGGTGGCGACCGCGTCGAACCCGCGGTTCGCGACGAGCCGGGTGGACATCGACCGGCAGGGGCCGACGTACACCGTGGACACCCTCGTCGACCTGCACCGGCAGTTCCCCGACCACACACTGTTCTTCATCACCGGCGCCGACGCGCTCGAACAGATACTGTCCTGGAAGCGGATCGAGGAGCTGCTCGCGCTCGCGCACCTCGTGGGCGTGACCCGACCGGGCTTCCACCTGGACGACGATCATCTTCCGGTCGGCGCGGTGACCATGGTGGAGGTGCCCGCGATGGCGATCTCGTCCACCGCGTGCCGTGAGCGGGTCGCCCATGGGCTGCCGGTCTGGTACCTCGTGCCCGACGGGGTGGTGCAGTACATCAGCAAGCGCGGCCTCTACCGGGCCGGCAGGCGACGGGGTACCTCGCACCCAGCCTAGGCTCGGAATCAGACATCGGCGGCGGCGCAGCGGGAGGAGCACGGTGGCAGCGACCGAGCAGGCACGCGGGCTGGCCCTGGTCGCGGCGCACGCCGCGGCGGGCAAGAAGGCGCACGAGGTCGTGGTGCTCGACGTGTCCGACCAGTTGGTGATCACCGACTGCTTCGTCATCGCCTCGGCGCCGAACGAACGGCAGGTACAGGCGATCGTCGAGGCGGTCGAGGAGAAGATGCGCGGCGCCGGCACGAAGCCGGTGCGCCGCGAGGGCGCCCGCGAGGGCCGCTGGGTGCTGCTGGACTTCGTCGACGTCGTCGTGCACGTGCAGCACGCCGAGGAACGGTCCTTCTACGGCCTGGAGCGGCTCTGGAAGGACTGCCCCACGATCTCATTCGACCCCGGCCCCGTCCCGGAGGAGGACGGCGTGTGAGTCTCGACCACCTCGTGCTGTGGCGCCACGGCGAGACCGACCACAACACGGCGAATCGCATGCAGGGTCAGCTCGACGAGTCGCAGCTGACGGAGGTCGGCGAGGCCCAGATCCGCCGGGCCGCACCGGTGCTCGCCGCGCTCGGGCCGGACGCGCTCGTGACATCCGACCTGTCGCGGGCGTCGATCACCGCGGCGATCCTCGCCGAGCACACCGCACTACAGCCCGCCGTCGACAAACGCCTGCGGGAGACCAACCTCGGGGCGTGGCAGGGCCTCACCCGCGACGAGGTGGAGGCCGGCTGGCCCGGTGGGCTCGCGCAGTGGCGGGACAGCCCGTGGTGGCCACCGCCGGGGGGTGAGGCGCGGCTCGATGTCGCGGCCCGCGCGAGCCAGGTCGTCACCGAGCTCGACTCCTCGGGCCACCGCAGCGCCGTCCTCTGCACCCACGGCGGCCTGATCTCCGGGCTCACGCCGCACCTGCTGGACCTGCCGCACACCGCCTGGCCGCTGTTCCGCGGCATCAGTAACTGTCACTGGACGGTGCTGTGCCGGCGGCGGGGCGGCTGGCGGCTGGCGGCGTACAACACGGCCGCACCGGTGTGATCCTGCTCGTTGTGGCCGACTCGCCGGCCTTCCATGGGCCCGAGCGCCCCGAACCGGCCGACGAGCCGCGGCTGTGGCCGAACGTCGCGGCTGCCGCGCTGGGCGGGCGGGCCGAGCTGGTGGCGGGCTTCGGGTGGAGCGCGCGGGACGCGTGGTGGGCGCTGACCCGCGACCCTAGTGCAGCACCGCGTTAATCCTTCGGGGGGTTGATCCAGGCGCTCGGATCGGCGAGGTAGAGGCCGAGGGCGCAGTCGAGGGCCTGTTCGGGTGTGCCGGATGGGCTGCCGTCGGGCAGCAGGGTGTCGTCGTAGTCTTCGCTGCTGGCTCGGTAGAGCGCGAAGCCCCAGTCGGTGTCTGAGCCGAGGTAGCGCAGCCGGCATAGCGGGAGTTCCTCGTCGCCGGGCAGGTGAGCGGTCACGTAGCCGTAGCCGCCGCGCCAGGCGATGATGACCTCTTCTAGCTGTGGCCACCGTGTCGAGGCGTGAAAGTCCAGGTGACCGTTGAGGTAGGTCTTGAGTCGGGCAGACGGGACCGGCATGGCTGCCATGGTGTCGAACCAACCTTGATCTTCACCGGCGTGTCGCCGCCATGTGTGATCATCTTTTCGGCACCCTCGAGCCTCGTCGATATGTCGGGTCGGTTCGGGAGGTCTGGTGGCACGTGCCAGAAGCCAAGACGTCGTCGTTCTCGGGGCGCGCCGCCGCGCACGGCTGCAGGCGATGGTGGCCCGCGCCACCGCGCCGCAGCATCTGGTGCTGCGAGCCAAGATCGTCCTGGCGGCGTGGCGCGGTGACGCCAACGCGAAGATCGCCCACGACCTCGACATCAGTGTCGACACCGCCCGCACCTGGCGGGGCCGGTTCCGCCGGGAAGGGATGCCGGGCTTGTTCGACCGGCCCCGCTCGGGCCGCCCGCCGGTCTACGGGATCGAGGATCAGCTGCTGATCGTCGCGACCGTCACCGGGCAGACCCCGGAGGCGGACTCGCACTGGACGCACCGGGCACTGGCCGAACACCTGACCGAGCTCCTGGGGATCTCTGCCTCCCAGATCGGTCGGATCCTGGCGTCGTTGGACCTCAAACCCCACCGGGTCCGGGGCTGGCTCAACCGGCCCGCCGACCCGGCGTTTCACACCAAGGCCCAGGCCGTGTGCCGGCTCTACCTGGATCCGCCGGCCGATACGGTGCTGTTCAGCGTGGACGAGAAGACCTGCATGCAGGTCAGGTCCCGCAAGCGCCGGGCCCGGCCGGTCCGGCCCGGCCGGGTCGAGCGCCGGGAGTTCGAGTACGTCCGGCACGGCACCGTCTCGCTGATGGCGGCCATGAACCCCACCACCGGCACCGTCCACCCGAAGATCATCACGAGCAACGACTCGGTGACCTTCATCGAGTTCCTCACCGAACTGGCCCAGACCGTCGACCCGGCCAAGAAGATCCACCTGATCCTGGACAACGGGTCCTCCCACACCTCCAAGCAGACCAAGGCATGGCTCGCTGCGCATCCGCGCTTCACCGTGACCTACACCCCCACCCACGCCAGCTGGCTGAACATGGTCGAGATCTTCTTCTCGATCCTGACCCGACGGATGCTGCGCCGCGGTGACTTCGCCTCCCGCCAGGACCTGACCGACAAGATCCTCAAGTTCATCGAGACCTACAACCACACCGCCAAGCCCTTCCGCTGGACCTACGACGCCAAGCTCCTCAAGGCCGCATAATCCCCCGATGGACTTCTGCGGCGCTGCACTAGGGTCTGGGCGCTGCTGCCGCGGATCGACGCGCTCGTGCTTGGCGTGGGAAGCATGGACACCCTGCCGTCGCCGCTGCCGACCCCACTGCGGGAGGCGCTGCGGTACGTGCGTCCGAACGGGCGGGGGAACCCGGACGGTCTGCATTGGGGATGGGCCGGCCACGCGGCGGTGGGCGCCGCGGTCGCGCAGGAGGTGACAGTGCTGCTGGTTCGCCGTGGCTGAGCCCACGCTGCCACCTACGCTGGCGCCGTGCCCGTCGCCGTCGTCACCGACTCCACCGCCTACCTGCCGGACGGGCTGACCGATCTCCTCGGGATCACGGTGGTGCCGATGCAC
>JALYQB010000393.1 GCA_030856045.1 Actinomycetota bacterium | reverse complement strand
ATCGGGGCCTCGCACCGCATCGTCGCCCAGGAGGTGCGCGGCTACCTCGCCGCGCAGCGCTCCGCCGAGGTGACGCCCACCGTCACGGCGCTGCGCAAGCGGGCCGCCGAGGTCGTCGACGCCGAGCTGCTGCGGCTGTCCGGCAAGCTCCCCGACCTCGATCCGGAGGTGCGCGCGGAGCTCCGCAGGACGGTGCGCCGAGTCGTCGACAAGCTGCTGCACACCCCGACCGTGCGGGTCAAGGAGCTCGCCGAGAGCGGGGACGGCCACGCGTACGCCGACGCGTTGCGCGAGCTCTTCGGGCTGGACCCGCACGCCGCCGCGGCGATGTCCGCGGTGGTCGCGCCCCCCGATGGGGAGGGTCAGCGGTGAACCGGGTGCTACGGCCCCGCCGTCCCCTCCGGTTGGGCACCCGCGGCAGTGCGCTCGCGCTCGCCCAGACCGAACAGGTGGCCGAACGGCTCCGGGCCGCCGGTGTGGACGTCGAGTTGACCGTGGTGCGCACGGCGGGCGACGCGTCGATGGCACCGATCGCGGAGATCGGGGTCGGCGTGTTCGTCTCCGCGCTGCGCGAGGCGCTGGTGGCCGGTGAGATAGATGTGGCCGTCCACTCGTACAAGGATCTCCCGACCGCACCCGATCCCCGGCTGGGGCTCACTGCGGTGCCGCAGCGAGCCGACCCGCGCGACGCCCTCGTGGCCCGCGACGGGCTGGTGCTCGGGGAGCTGCCGCCGGGTGCGGTGATCGGCACCGGATCACCGAGGCGGACCGCGCAGCTGCACGCGCTGGGCCTCGGCCTGCAGGTCGTGCCGATCCGCGGCAACGTCGACTCGCGGATCCGCAAGGTCGTCGAGGGCGAGCTCGACGGGGTGGTCGTCGCCGCGGCGGGCCTCGCCCGGCTGGGCCGTACCACGGAGGCGACCGAGCTGCTGGACCCGCTGCAGATGCTGCCCGCGCCTGCGCAGGGCGCGCTGGCGCTGGAGTGCCGGGTGGACGACCTCGACGCAGAGCACGTGCTCGCCGGGGTGCTCGACGACGCGGGCACCCGCAGCGCGGTCACCGCGGAGCGGGCGCTGCTCGCCGCCCTCGAGGCGGGCTGCAGCGCGCCGGTGGGTGCGCTGGCCGATGTCGTGGAGGATGTAGATGATGATCGCCGGGTCGTGTACCGGCTGTATCTGCGGGGCGTGGCGGCGACGGTGGACGACCACCTGTGCCGTGCCTCCGCCACGGGAGAGATGACTGCTGCCGGACAGCTGGGTCGTGATGTCGCGGCCGAGCTGCTGGACCTCGGGGCCGCAGCGCTGGGATCGCCGAACCCCGCGCTCGGCTCCGGCCGACGCCCGATGGGAAACGAGTAGATGAGCCGCGCCCGCAAGACGACCGGACGTATCGCCTTCGTCGGATCCGGACCAGGGGACCCGGGGATGCTCACCGTGCGCGCGCACGAGCATCTCCGTACCGCGACGCTCCTCGTGACCGACCCGGACGTCCCGGCCGAGGTGCTCGCGCTGGTGACCGAGGGCGCCGAGGTGCGGGCCGCGGTCGGTGAGCCCGCCGAGGTGGCCCGCGACCTCGTCGCGGAGGCCAAGAGCGGCCGGACCGTGGTGCGCCTCGTCGCGGGCGACCCGCTCACCGCCGACGCCGTGGTGGCCGAGGCGCTCGCCGTGACCCGCACGTCCGTGCCGTTCGACGTCGTCCCCGGGGTGCCCCCGGGCACCGCGGTCCCCGCCTATGCGGGTGTGCCGCTCGGCTCGGGCCACACCGAGGCCGACGTCCGGACGGGTGTCGACTGGGCGTCGCTGGCGGCCGCGCCGGGAACCCTGGTGCTGCACGCCACGGCCACGCACCTCGCCGAGGCGGCGTCCTCCCTGGTGGAGCACGGGCTCGCGCCGCAGACGCCGGTGGCCGTCACCGCGGAGGGCACCGAGGCGACCCAGCGCACCGTGGACACCACGCTCGCGTCGCTGGCCGGGGACGCCGCCGACCTGGCAGGTCCGCTCGTGGTCACCGTCGGCGCCGCCGCCGGGCAGCGGGGCAAGCTCTCGTGGTGGGAGTCCCGCTCCCTGTACGGCTGGAAGGTCCTCGTGCCGCGTACCAAGGAGCAGGCAGGCGCGATGAGCGAGCGGCTGCGGGTGCACGGTGCGGTGCCCGTCGAGGTGCCGACCATCTCGGTGGAGCCGCCGCGCTCGCCCGCGCAGATGGAGCGCGCCGTCAAGGGCCTCGTCGACGGGCGCTACCAGTGGGTCGTGTTCACCTCGACGAACGCCGTGCGCGCCGTGTGGGAGAAGTTCCGCGAGTTCGGGCTCGACGCCCGCGCGTTCTCCGGCGTGAAGATCGCGTGCGTGGGGGAGTCGACGGCGGCGAAGGTGCGCGGCTTCGGCATCACCCCGGAGCTGCTGCCGTCCGACGAGCAGTCATCCGAGGGTCTGCTCGCCGACTTCCCGCCCTACGACGACGTGCTGGACCCGGTCGACCGGGTGTTGCTGCCGCGGGCCGACATCGCCACCGAGACCCTCGCGGCGGGCCTGCGCGAGCGCGGTTGGGAGATCGACGACGTCACCGCGTACCGCACCGTCCGCGCCGCGCCGCCGCCCGCCGACACCCGCGAGATGATCAAGACGGGTGGCTTCGACGCGGTGTGCTTCACATCGTCCTCGACCGTGCGCAACCTCGTCGGCATCGCGGGCAAGCCCCACGCGCGGACGATCGTGGCGTGCATCGGCCCGGCGACCGCCGAGACCGCGGTGGAGTTCGGCCTGCGGGTCGACGTCCAGCCCGAGCTGGCGCAGGTCGGGTCGCTGGTCGACGCGCTCGCCGAGCACGCCGCCCGGCTGCGCTCCGAGGGCGCGCTGCCCCCGCCGCGCAAGGCGAAGGCCCGCGTCCGGCGTTAACCCCCTGTGAGTGGCGTTGCGAGCTATAG
>JALYQB010000391.1 GCA_030856045.1 Actinomycetota bacterium | reverse complement strand
GCCTCGGGCTGGTCGCGACCCGTGACGGCGCCGTCCCGCTGCTCTCGCGTGCCTATCCGGGCAACCGGGTCGACGTCACCCAGTTCACTGCGATGATCGAGGAGCTGGCCCGGCGCTATACCGCGGCCTTGAGCGGCCCGGGTGGGGCCACGTTCACCTTCGACGCCGGCCAGAACTCCGAACCCAACTTCACCCGCCTCACCGAGCTGGGCCTGCACTTCGGAAGTACGCCGATGGCGGCTCCACCGCTGGATCGGACTCAACTCCGCCCAGGTCGCGAAACGAATCAACCCGATCGTGCGCGGCTGGATGCAGTACTGCGGAGCGTTCTACCGCTCCGAGCTGTATCCCCTCCTGTAGCGCATCAACTTCTACCTGATGCGCTGGATCCGCGACAAGTACAGCGGTTGCGTTCCATCAAGAAAGCCAAAGCGTGCTGGCGCAGAGCCATCGGCCAGTTCCCAGGGCTGTTCGCCCACTGGGCATGGACGCCTACGTCCTGTGGTCAGGATGACAAGAGCCCGGTGACGGGAAACTACGTCACGCCGGGATCTGTGGGAGCCGGGGGGTGAGATTCCCCCCGGCTACCTGACGACGGCCACGACAAACTGCCCGGAGACGGCCACGAAGCTGCCCGCTGGCGGACATGAGAACTGCCCGCTGACGGCCAGGGGATCTGCCCAACACGAAGTCCGTTGCCTCGCCGCGTCCCGCGGTTGGGGCCCCTTCTCGGGTGCGCTGGCGGTGCTGAAGCGCCGTCAGATCCGAGAAGGGACACCGTGAAGTGTGCAGGGGAGATCATGGAAATTCTGGAAGCGTTCGACCTGACCGGGTCGTTGCGTGACGCCGCCGAGCTTGCGGGGTGCTCGCATCACACCGTGGCCCGCTACGTCGCGGCCCGCGGGGCGGGCGGGTTGTGTGATGCCCCGGCGACTCGCCCGCAGTTGATCGATGAGTTCCTGCCCAAGGTCGAGGAGTGGATGGAACGCTCGGCCGGGAAGATCCGCGCTGACAAGGCCCACGACAAGCTGGTCGTGCTGGGCTTTGAGGGATCGCAGCGGACAACGCGCCGCGCGGTGGCGCGGGTGCGGCGGGCGTTCAAGGCCGGGCGGGTGCGGGTGCACCGGCCGTGGGTGACCGAGCCGGGGATGTGGCTTCAGTACGACTTCGGGGACGGCCCGGTCATCGACGGGTCCAAGACCACCCTGTTCTGCGCATGGCTGGCCTGGTGCCGGTTCGCCGGTGGTGCTCGCGATCTTGGACAAGACCGCGCCGAGCGTGTTCGCCGCGCTGGATGTCACGCTGCGCCGCCTGGGTGGGGCACCGACCTATGTGCTGACCGACAACGAGAAGACCGTGACCATCGAGCACGTCGCGGGGATGGCGGTGCGCAACCCGGCAACGGTCGGGTTCGCCCGGCACTACTCGGTGACGGTGCACACCTGTGAGCCGGCGGATCCGGCGAGCAAGGGCGGGTCGGAGTCGACGGTGAAACTCGCCAAGGCCGATCTGGTTCCCAAGGACACCAACCTGCGCGAGGAGTACGCCTCGTTCGCCGAGCTGGAGGCGGCGTGCGCGCTGTTCTGCGAGACGGTCAACGCGCGGGTACATCGGGTGACCCGCCGCGCCCCGATCGACATGCTCGTCGAAGAACGGGCGCGGCTGCACCCGCTGCCCGCGGCGCCGCACACGGTGTCGTTCGGGGTGACCCGCACCGTCGGGGTGAACACGCCGATGGTGACCTTCGAGGGCGGGCAGTACTCGGTGCCCCACCAGCTGCTCGGGCAGATCGTGTGGGTGCGGGTGCACAGCCGAGGCGAGGCGGAGGCCGTGGTCGTCGTGCACGTAGGGGACACCGGGCCGGTCGAGGTCGCCCGCCATCACCGCGCCACCCCGGGCAGTCCGGCCATGCACGACGCGCACTTCCCACCCGCCCCCGCCGGGGCGCTGGCGCGGACACCCAGGGCCGGTAACGCCGCGGAGGCCGAGTTCCTCGCCCTGGGCGAGGGCGCCGGGCTGTGGCTGACCGAGGCCGCAGCAGCGGGCACCACCAGGATGCGGGTCAAAATGGCCGAGGCCGTCACGACCGCGAAGCTGGTCGGGGCCGGCGACGTGGACTGGGCGCTGGGGCACGCCGCGGTCCACGCCCGCTTCGCCGAGGCCGATCTGGGCTCGATCCTGGACCACCACGCCCGCGCCCAGCAGGGACCGATGCGCCACGCCGGTGAGCAACGCAGCCTGACCCAGGGCACCGCCGGCTGGGCCGCGCTGGGCGGCGACCAGCCCGAGGGCCAGCCCGAGGGCGAGGTGGCGTCATGAGCCGCGCAGCAGCAGCCACCGTACCGATCGCCATCTCACCGGGCGCTGCCACGGTCGTGCCGGCGGCCGGGGTACCGACCGCCGCGGCGCTGCCCGCTGATGTCGAGGCGTTGCTGCGTCGGCTGCGGCTACCCCACATCCGCCGACACGCACCCGAGGTGATCGCCACCGCGAAAGCGCAGCGCTGGGAGCCGGTCGAGGTGCTGCGCGCCCTGCTCACCGAGGAGGCCGCCGGGCGGGGACGCTCCGCGCTGGCGACCCGCCGCGCCGTAGCGGCGTTCCCGACCGGGAAGACCTTCGACGCCTGGCAGGCCGAGACGAGCTCGATCCCCGCGCCCACCCAGTCCGCGCTGCGCACCCTGGAATGGATCAGCCGCCGGGAGAACCTGGTGGTCTGCGGGCCGTCCGGGACCGGGAAGACGTTCCTACTCGAGGCGCTGGGCCAGCAAGCCGTCGAGGCCGGGCTCAAGGTCGCCTGGTTCACCCTCGAAGACCTCGGGGTGCTGCTGCGCCGCCACCGCGCCGATGACACCGTCTCCAAAGCCATCGCCCGGGTGCTGCGCGCCGACCTCGTCGTGGTCGACGACATCGGGCTGCTCCCCGTCGCCCCCGACGCCGCCGAAGG
The DNA here is from genome assembly GCA_030856045.1 of Actinomycetota bacterium. Lineage (GTDB taxonomy): Bacteria > Actinomycetota > Actinomycetes > Mycobacteriales > Pseudonocardiaceae > JALYQB01. Next base: position 1,586 of record JALYQB010000391.1, on the reverse strand, counting down.
CCTCTACCGCCTCGTCGACGCCGCCTACGAGAAACGCTCCGTCGCGGTCTCCTCGAACCTGCACCCGGCCGCGTTCGACGAACTGATGCCCAAAACGCTGGCCACCGCGACGGTCGACCGGCTCCTGCACCACGCCCACATCTGTCAGACCACCGGCGACAGCGTGCGCCTGAGCCAAGCCCTCGCCGGACACGGGGTGAGACCGTTGACCTGACCAACGAGCCGGTGATGGCCAGCACTGGGCAGATCCCACGGCCATCACCGGGCAGTTCTCGTGACCGTCACCGGGCAGGTCTCACGACCGCTACTGGGCAGTTCCTACTGGCCCTTGACAGCTGAGCCGGGCCATGCCGAGCATCACGCCGCGGCTGCGGCGGCTGCTGGACCTCACCCGCAGCAGTCCAGGCCGACGTGCGCGGTGGCGAGGCCGGTGGGATCCCGACCGTGCGGGGCCGGCTCGGCGAACGGGATGCCTCAGCTTTCGGGGGGTGCGGGGAGCGCGTCCGGTCCCAGGTGCGTGCCACGGACGGTGAAGGTCGTCGTGATCGCACCACGCAGGTGGTGACGTCGAGGGCGGTGAACTCGGTGATCAGGACGAGGTCGACGGTGCCCTTGGTGCGACTGCTGGGGCGGTCGCCCCTCGTAGGTGCGGGTGGAGGAGACACCTCCAGCGCGGCGGGAGCGGGCTCACGGGGGCACACACCGGCTGGGTCGTCCCGCTCGTAACCGAGCTCATGGGTCATCTCGGCTAACGGACAGGCATACTTCACGTCGACAACTACGCGTGTACGGAGTGTGACGATGGCGGAGCCGACAGTAGCCGATACCGGCCCTGCCTCGGCGAAGCCGGCCGCCATCGGTACCGGCGGAACCGAGTCTGCGGCGACGGACCGCCTCCTCGTTCGGTTGGGTCACCAGTACGCCGCGGTCGGACGCACCATGGTCGGGGTCGGGTGCGCCGTACTCGCCCCATTCACGAACCCTCCGGTGGGCACCGCTGTGATCAGCATGATCTCGGCCGCGTTCGTGGCGTGGAGCGTGGTCTACCTGGTGCAGATGTTCCGCGAACCCCGACCGTGGGTCTGGGGTACCGACCTCGCGATCGTGGTGGCGCTCTGCCTCGCGTCCGGATCGCTGGAGGCCACCACCATCATCAACGACCAGGGCGGCTGGGTCATCAGCGTGGCGGCGTTCACCGTCGTCGCCCTGCAGTGGCACCTGCGGGTCGGCACGGCGGCCGCGGCCACGGCGCTGATCGTCGGCAGCTACCTGGTGGGCGCGGCGGCGTCCCCGGCCCCGGGCTGGACCGAGGGCGTGCCGATGGGCCTCTGGTTGCTCGCCGAGGCGGCGCTGTCGCGATTGCTGTGGGTGCTCGTGCACCGGGGTGGGCGCGTTGCCGACCGCGTTATCGCCCAACAGTTCGCCGCCGAGCGGGGCGCGACGCTCGCCGCGGCCCGCCGCGCGGACCAGCGGTCGTACTGGGCGACCTTGCACGACACCTCGGCGACGACCTTGCTCGTGGTGGGCCTCGGCGAGGTGCGCGGCGGCGAAACGTGGCTTCGGCCCCAGCTGGAACGGGACCTCGT
>JALYQB010000388.1 GCA_030856045.1 Actinomycetota bacterium | reverse complement strand
GCCGGTCTTGGTGGCCAGCTCCAGCCCGCGGGCGTAATGAAACACGGCCCGGTCGTAAAGCCCGGCGTCGAACCCGGCCCAGCCGGCCTGGATCTGCAGCTGCGCCACCGCCACCATCAGCGCCCGCTTCACCGGCGACGCGCCCGACACATCCAGCAGCCGCATCGCCCACCCGGCGGCCGCGGTGCTCACCTCCGGCTCGGACCCGGACATGATGGCGACTTCGTCGAGCCGCCGGGTCAGGTCCCGGACCTTCGCCACGTGGACATAGCTGAGCTGGGACGGCAGCGGCACCGGCGACGGAGCGGGCAGCTCGAACAGCTCGCCCAGCTTCGTGACCGGGGCGCCCACCATGGCGACCCCTCCCAGCGCGATCAGGTGTCTGCGCAACATCTCCGCGCTCACCTTCGGGGGTTCGGCGACCGTGACCTCTCCACCGTAGGCGCCATGGGAGAGCCCCAGCAGCTCGCGGGGGACGCCGAGGCCCTCGGCGATGCGCACGAGCAGGTCGTAGGCCAGTACGCGGCGGCCCTTCAGGATCTCCGAGACCTCGGACTGCACCTGCCCGGTGCGCCGCGCGATCTCCCGCTGGGACACCCCGTCCTGGTTCAGCAGCCGGTACACCGCGCCGATGTCGCGGACGGCGAGCGCCTTGTGCGCGTCGGGCCGGGTGTACCACAGGGGCGTCTCGGCGTGGCCGTAGCTCATGGTGTTCCGTTTCTCTCGGTTTGACTCCGGTAGCGCACCGCGATCTCGCCGTCCTCCTGGCGCATCGACACCGCGCTGGACGCCGCGGCGAGCAGCAGCAGGGCGCCGACGTTCTCGCCCAGCTCCTCCGCGTGGTAGGTCAGCGCGAACCCGAGGTTCTCGTTGCCGTCCGCCATGAAGAAGCCCTGCACGAGCTCCAGGCCGAGTGCGCAGCCGAGCAGCACGGTCACGCCGCTGACCAGCAGCCACCGCGTCCGCCCGTGCACGCGCACCGCGAGCAGCGCGAGCGCACCCACCACCGCGAGCCCCGCGACCGCGCCGGGGATCAGCCAGTGGAACGGGTAGGTGTCGTAGGTGACGAGCCGGCGGCCGAGGGCGTCGGAGCGCTCGTGCAGCTGCGTCTGCTCGTCCAGCGACAGCACCGAGAGGACGGCGGCGCTGACGTACCAGCAGCGGGCCCCGGGGGCGCGAGCAGCGCGGGCCGCGACGCCGACCAGCGCGTGGCCGAGCGCGGCGGTGGCCAGCAGCGCGGTGCTCCACCACGTCGGGAGGTTGTCCTCCACCAGCACGTCGAGGTAGAGGCGCCACTCCCGGAACGCGGGCTCGATCACCGGTGCGAGGAGCACGACCGTCAGGCTCAGCGCGCTGAGCAGCAGGCTGCCGCCGATCAGCGGGACCCAGGCACGCACGCGGCGCAGGTCAGCGTCGTTCTCGGATACGCCGGTGAGCTGCGTCATGTGACGGTCTCCCGCACCGGCAGCGCCTCCGCCTGCGGTTGCGGCCGAGTCGGTGGGCGTCGAGTGCGGTACCGGACCCGCAGCACCGGCCCCTCGCGCGTCACGTCGAGCGCGCCGAGCGCCGCCGCGAGCAGGAGCGCCGCGCCGAGGTTCTCGCCCAGCTCGGCGGCGTGGTGGACGGCCACGTACTCACCGCCGAGCGCGCCGGTGAACAGCACCACCGAGCCGACGAGCACGAGGCCGCGCGCGCGGCCCGTCAACCACGACGCGACCAGGGCGAACGCGGCGACGACGCCGACGCCGGCAATCGTGGCGAGCGGCAACCAGTCGGTCGTCCACGCGGTCTCGCCGAAGAGCTGCCTGCCGAGGCCGTCGAGCCGATGATGCAGGCCGGTGTGCACGGTGAGCGAGAGCAGCGCGAGCAGCGCCGCGCCGGCGAACCAGGCCGCGCCGCCGGGCACCCTCGCGACCCGCGCGGCGAGGCCCGTGACGGTGTGGGCGAGTGCGCCGCCCGTCAGCAGGATCGTGCTCCACCAGGTCGGGAGGTTCGCGCCACGGAGGACGTCCAGGTAGGAGCGCAGTGCGCCGCCGTCGCGGGTGAGCGGGTGGTGCACCACAGCGAGGCTGACCAGGCTGAGCACGACGCTGACCCCCACCGCGACGAGGGCGATGCGCGGCAGTACCGGCGCGCCCCCACCGTGCGTTTTCTGCACCGTTGACGTCACCGGACTCCTCTCGCCGGGGTCGCAGGAGCGTACTCCGCTGCGTGCTGCGATCGACGTAGGCGCGCACGAGCGAGGAGTCGTTCGGCGGTAGCGTCTCCTCGTGCGACTCGGCGTGCTCGACGTGGGCTCCAACACGGTGCACCTGCTGGTCGTCGACGCCCACCGTGGTGCGCACCCGACGCCGAAGACGTCCGAGAAGACGGTGCTGCGGCTCGCGGAGCAGATCAACCCACGCGGCCAGCTGACCCGGGCGGGCGCCGACGCGCTGGTGCAGGCGGTGAGCGAGGCCGTCACGTCCGCCGCCACCATGGGGTGCGAGGACCTGCTGGCCTTCGCCACGTCCGCCGTGCGCGAGGCGTCGAACGTCGGGACGGTGCTGGACCGGGTGCTGGCGGAGAGCGGGATCGCGCTGGAGGTGCTGTCCGGGGAGCAGGAGGCCCGGTTGACGTTCCTCGCGGCGCGGCGCTGGTACGGCTGGTCCGCGGGACGGCTGCTGGTGCTGGACATCGGCGGGGGTTCGCTGGAGGTCGCCTCCGGGGTCGACGAGGAGCCGGACATCGCGATCTCCCTGCCGCTCGGGGCCGGCAGGCTCACCCGCGAGTACCTCAGCCAGGACCCCCCGGGGAAGCGCGATCTGGACCGACTGCGGGAGCTGATCGCGGACCAGGTGACGGAGCCGGCGGCGACGATCGCCGCGGCGGGGGCGCCGGACCGCGTGGTCGCGACGTCCAAGACGTTCCGGTCGCTGGCCCGGCTGACGGGTGCGGCACCCTCGTCGGCAGGCCCCAGAGTGCGTCGTACCCTCAGCGCCGCCGGGCTCCGGCAGGTGATCGCGTTCATCTCGCGGATGACCGCGGCCGACCTGGCCGAGCTGGAGGGCGTGAGCACCGGGAGGGCACACCAACTCGTCGCCGGCGCCCTCGTCGCGGACGCCGCGATGCGGGCGCTGGGGGCCGACAAGGTGGAGATCTGCCCGTGGGCGCTGCGCGAGGGCGTGATCCTGCGGAGACTGGACTGGCTGGACGGCATCGACCGGACAGCGCAGGAAGAGCGCCGCCCGGCTCGGAGCGCTGGACGGACCGCGCTGCGGGGGCCACGGTGAATGGCGATGAACCGAACTGATGAGCGCGATGACGGGATTCCCCCCGAAGGGGCCCAATGCAGCGTGGCTGAGCTGCTCGCGCGCTACGGCGACCCATCAGCAGGGGAGCGTCGCCACCGCAGGCGCGCTCCCGAGACCGTGGACGAGACGGCGTCTCATCCGAACGTCAGCCGGCTTGGGTCGGCTCACGGCGGGTTCGACCGCTCGGCGCACGGGGGCCACCGCCGGGCGATCGAGCCTGACCAGGCGCCGCTCCCGCCGGCGCCGTATCCGCCCCGGCCGCGCGAGTCGGAGCTGCGCCGCCC
>JALYQB010000381.1 GCA_030856045.1 Actinomycetota bacterium | reverse complement strand
CTCGCGCACCCGGTAGCCGAGCGCGGCGCACCAGAACGCGGCGAGCGTCTCGGGGTCGTGGCAGTCGAGGGCAACCGCGACCAGCCGGCTCGTCATCGTGTGCCGCGTCCGGTCTCCTGCTGCAGCTCGTCGATGAGTTCCGAGGCCTGCGCCTTGGTCAGCCCCTCGGGCACCTCACGACCAGCCTGGTGCGCGAGCGTCTGCAGGTAGGAGGCCTGCGGACCGGTCACCGGCTCGTCACCGGTCGTCCAGTCGGCCGGGTCCTTCTCGGGCGTGCCGACCGGCTCGCGATCCTGGGCGGTCATGTGCTACTCCCTCCAGCAATGAACACAGTGCGAACAGGCGTTCGAGCAGGCTAGTCCACCAGGGCGACATGGGCGACCGGGACTGTGCATTGATCCCCCAGCTTGGCGCACGTTCCACCGGCGGCGCGACCGTCTTCCGTGCCCGCGATGCTTGCCGGCTTGACTCCTCCTGCTTGCCGTAACCAGCCGAATGACCGCTCTGGCCGCAGTGGTGCAGCTCATCTCCCGGCGCTCCGCGCTGCATGGCCGGCGGCCCGGCAGTGATGTCACGTCTCAGCGGATCGCCATGGGTGGTCGAGGAGGGCTTGCCAGGCGAGGTGCCACGGGAACAGGTGCACGTAGTGCTCGCCGGTGCCCGGCTCGTGCTGGGGGTACACGTCGTCGCCGACCAGCACCGTGACTCCCCAGTCGGTGAGCTTGCGCATGGCGTCGGCCACCGCGGGGAAGCGGATCTGCGCCCAGTTGGAGAACGGCATCGCCACCACGGGCTGGCGCTTGCCGACGGCTTCCACCAGCAGCCCGAGCGGCAGCGTGTCGGAGATGCCGGCCGCCCACTTGGCGAGTGAGTTGCAGGTGATCGGTGCGACGATCATCGCGTCGGCGGCGGGCAGCACGTCGGGTGCGGTCGGGTCCTTGTAGGTGCTGCGCATCAGGTGCCCGGTCTGGACCGACAGTGCCTCGTCGTCGATGAACTGCCGGCCGTTGGGTGAGGCGATCACGCATACGTCCCACCCGTCGGTCTGCGCGAGGTCCACCAGCGTGCCGACGGCGCGGGACGCCGGGGAGCCGGTGACGATGGCGTAGAGCACCGGCCGGCCGTCCTGGTTCATGTGCGCACGCCGCACCACGCGGCGAAGCCCGACAAGGTGGAGGCGGCGCGACGGTCGCGAGCGGCGAGGGTTCTCTCGTCCATCCACTGCCGGCAGGACAACCACAGTCCTGTCGGCAGGACAACCACGACAGGGTCGGCGAGAAGACCAGTCAGGGTTGTGAGCTGTTACTTCACCGAGTGTCCACCATCGCTGATCTCTACGCGCGACATGCTTACGATGGGGTGACTGCGGCACTCGCCGACACTCGGATGGTCGTGATCAACGGAGCGCGCCAGGCCGGGAAGAGCACGCTGGCGCGGCTGGTCGTGCACGACCGTCCCGGTGTCGATGTGCGCTACCTCGACGAGGCGGTGGTTCGAGCAGCGGCCGAGGCGGATCCCGCGGCGTTCGTGCGGCACGACATCCCCGACCTCCTGCCGGGTCGGAGCGAGACGATCGAGCTCTGGCCCCTCTCACAGGGCGAGATCGGCGGATCGAGCGACGACTTCGTGAGTGCCGTCTTCGAGCGCGGAGTCGACTGTGCTGTGTCGCCGTCCGGTCTCCGCCGAAACGACTACCTCGAGCGCGCGCTCACTCCTTCCGGGTGCCGGGCTGCGGACGGCACCGGCGTGGGTCCGCCGTGCCGTGCGTCGGCCCCGCCAGCGGGCCGCTTGCATCGCCAACCACCATCGGAAGAGCACCCGACGAAGAGTCCCGTGAAGATCGGGCTAGCTGCCCACATTCCGTGGACCCCGGCCGCCGATGCCGAACCGGTTGCGCAGCGAGTCCAGTTCCCACACCCGGCGCCGCGCCCGACCGTGCAGGTCCGCCACAAGCTCTCGTGCGACCGGGACGTTACGCACTTGCGACGTGAACCGATCGGCCGTGTCCAGTGCCCGGATCGCCTCGGCGTCGCGTGTGCCCTCGGCCTGCCCGTAGGCGCGGGCTAGATCGAAGGCCAGCACGCAGCGACGGTTCGCAGAACCGAGTGCTTCGACCATCCGGGGCACATCCGGGCCGATCCGCTCGGCTACGGCGGGACCGCGCCCGAGTTCCACGGCGATCTCGATCTCCCAGGTGGCCACGTGAGCAGGCCCGAAATGCTGGTACAGCGCGTTGCACTCGCCGGTCGCCTTCGCCAGCTCGCGGGCCTGGCCTAGATGGTCGTCGGCGGCGCCGGTCCGGTCCTGCTGGGCCTGATGCAGTGCGGCAGTCAAGTGCAGCATTCCTGCGACCTGCGCCGGGCTGGTCTCCTCGGCGGTCGGGTCGGCCACGGGAGTGATCGCTGCCAGCGCCTCATCGAGCAGGGTGCTCACCCGGCGCCGCGCACCCATCCAGGTCAGCCCGAGAGCATAGTGCATCGCGAGCAGCCCGGACCGGGCCGGATCACCGAGCCGGGCCGCTGCATCGTAGCCACGCCGGGCCGTGTTCACTGCCAGCTCGTGATGCCCGAGGTGCCTCGCGATCGAGGTTGCGACCATGCAGGCATCGGCGAGCGCGGCCAGCGCCGCGCGGCGGTCGTCGGTGTCACGGACGACCGCCACGACGTGTAGCTCGGTCAGCAGATTGTCTAGCCCGCCCGCGGCCAGTGCGAACCGCGCTTCGTCCAGGTTGGCCGTAGCCTGGTCCACGGCGGAGACGAGCTGCTCGATCGGCCGGGTAGGCAAGTCCGGCGGGTCATCGAGCGTGGCATCGTGCACGGCTACCGCGATCCCCGGCAAGCTCGCCATCGTGTCGGCCGTGGATCGGTCAGGTGGCAAGTAAGGCTGCCCGGTCAGATCGGCCACGGAACAGCCCAGCGCCCCGGCGAGGTCCTCGATCAGGCCCCGCCGGTTGAACCCGCGCTGACCCAGTTCCAACATCGACAGGTAGGACTTGCCGATCCCCGCGAGCCCTGCCGCGACGTCCAGGCTCAGCCCCCGGCGGCGTCGGATGATGCGCACCCGGCGACCGATCTCGGGGGTGTCCACGATGTTCACCGCTCTCGCTCGGCGTGTGGTCTCCACGCCGAGGGTAACGGCCGGGGGCCCGTAGGCTGCCCCGGGTGCCCGGCCGCCCGTTCGGGGGCATGGCCCGGCGCCCTTCGTCTCTCTCGGCCCGCCCCGGCTGGTAGGGCGGGCCGTTCCGGGGTGCGCGCGCCGGGCAGGCCACGCCAATAGCGCCCCGGCTACGCGTCGCGCCGTTGCGCGACCACGAGCGAGACCGCGAGCAGCACCAGCGTGAAGCCGGCGAAGTACGCCAGGCTCCCCCACGGCCCGAACGGGTAGTCGACGCCGAACCCGGCGGCGGCACCACTCGCGACGTCGTCCCCCGCGGTCAGGAAGTTGCCGCCGTTGCCGAACGGCAGCCACGGGCCGATGTCGTCACCGATCCGCGGCAGGAACGCGACGACGGTCTCCACCACCAGCGCCCACACCAGCAGCAGCGCGACCGCCCCCGCGGTCTGGCGGACCAGGATGCCGACGGCCACCGCCAGCACCGCGGACACCGCGAACAGCAGCCCCACCCCGGCGACCCCGCGCCACTCCTGCGCGGTGTCGATCGCGAGGTCCACGCCGGGTGCGATCAGGGACGCCCCACGAGGCGAACGCGGAGATCAGCCCGACGAGACCCGCGAGCAGCGCCACCACCGCGGTCTTGGCGAGCAGCGCCGCCGACCGGTTGGGCACCGCGGCGAAGGTCGCGCGGATCGTACCGAACCGGTACTCCGTGGTCACGGCGATCGCGGCCATCACCATGATCACATACTGGCCGAAGGGGGCGCCGCCCTGGGTGCTCTGCGGGCTGAGCGGGAACTGCTCGTCCGTGAAAGCCGCCGCCAGCGCGGCGAACCCCACCCCGAAGGCCACGACGAGGGCCATGCACCACCACGGCGAGCGGGTGGAGAAGAGCTTGATGCGTTCCACGGCGAGCAGCGTCATGGCTGGCTCACTCCTTCCGGGGTGCCGGCCAGTGCCGGGCTGGGGACGGCACCGGCGTGGAACTCGACGTCCTGCCCGGTGATCTGCATGAAGGCCTGCTCCAGAGAGCTGCGCTGCGCCGTGAGCTCGTGCAGCACGACACTGTGGGCGGCGGCGAGCTCCCCGATCTCGTCGGTGGTCGCACCGTCGACGAGCAGCGCGCCGTCCACCTCGGTGACGCTGCGGCCCAGCCCGGCGAGCGCGGCCTGCAGGCGCCCGACGTCGGGGGTGCGGACCCGCACCGCGGCCTCGCTCGCCCCGTCGACGAACGCGGCGGTGCTGCCCTGGCTGATCAGCCTCCCCCGCCCGATGACCACGAGCTCCGTCGCCGTGATCGCCATCTCGGAGAGCAGGTGGCTGGACACGAAGACCGTCCGACCCTGCTCGGCGAGCGACTGCATGAACGTCCGGATCCAGACGATGCCCTCAGGGTCGAGCCCGTTGACCGGCTCGTCGAACAGCAGCACCTGCGGATCACCGAGCAGCGCACCGGCGATGCCGAGGCGCTGCGACATGCCCAGCGAGAAGCCGCCTGCGCGCTTGCCCGCGACCTCCGACAGACCGACGAGACCGAGTACCTCGTCGACGCGCTTGCGGCCGATACCGTTCGAGCGGGCCAACCAGTGCAGATGCGCCCGCGCGGAGCGGTTGGGATGCACCCACCGCGCGTCCAGCAGGGCGCCGACGGTGTGCAGCGGCTTGCGCAGCTCGGTGTAATGCTTGCCGTCGATGCGGACGTCGCCTGCGGTGGGCCAGTCGAGCCCCAGGATCATCCGCATAGTGGTCGACTTCCCGGCGCCATTCGGTCCGAGGAACCCCGTCACCCGTCCCGGTGTCACGGTGAACGACAGGTCGTTCACCGCCATCGTGCGCCCATAGCGCTTCGTGAGACCGCTGGCCTCGATCATCGTCTCTCCCTCGTTCCCTGGTGGGACACCAACGTGCACGCCGGGGCAGTGCTCGCGCGTCGGTCCGCCGTCGGACCCCTCACTCCCCCGCAGGTCGTAACATCCCGCACCGACCACATCTTCCGCACCAGGGTTTCCTCCGAGAGCCGACCCGGTCTTTGCTGAACGATGGAAGTAGACACCACCGCCGCACACCACGCGCTCCACCGACGGTTCCCAAGCACCGACGTCGTCTGGTGCGTCCTGGCCACCGACGGCGCGCAGCGCGTCATCGACCACCTCGACATTCCATGGGCCGACGTCGCCCGCATGCCGGAGACCGAGCTCGCCGCACTGCTCGACGAGCTCCACCGCTGGGAGTCGGACTCGGACCCGAACGGCGCGCTGCTGCCCCGCGCGAAATGCCACGACGACAAGACACTCGTGACCTGGTCACCCGGGTAACTGGTCCAGTACTGCGGCCTCGAATCGACTGCGAATCCTGCACGTTCTTCGTCACCACCGTCGAGTTCCAGCCCACCCTGCAAGTGCGTAAAAGTGCGCCTGAGTGATATGATAGGGAAACCCGGCGTTCAGTTTCGGCGCCGCCATCGGGGATGCGACAAACGTAAAAACGGAACCACACATCGCGTCACTTGATACAACCCGCCGCTTGGTCGTCGACGTCGGTCATCCGAGTGGAGAAGGGTATGCCAACCAGGAGGACCGCATGACCGAGACCGCGCAGCGCGATGGGGACGTCTACCTGGACGCGCTGGTCGGCGCCGTTGCCCACGACCCGGCGGCCGATCCGTTCCCGGTGGTTGACATGGATCACGTGCGGTTCGCGGTCGGCAACGCCCGGCAGGCGGCGTACTACTACTCCGCGGCGTTCGGAATGACCTGTGTGGCATACCGCGGCCCGGAGATCGGCTACCGTGACCACGCGGAGTACGTGCTCGTGTCCGGGCGGGCCCGCTTTGTCCTGACCGGTGAGGCGCGCCCCGGGATGCCCGAGGGTGACCACGTCAGGATCCACGGTGACGGCGTGGTCGACCTCGCCCTGGAGGTGTCCGACGTGGATCGGGCGATCGCGCACGCGCGTACCCAGGGCGCGACCGTGTTGGCGGAGCCGAACGACACGAGCGACGAACACGGCACCGTCCGGTCCGCCGCTATCGCCTGCTACGGCGAGACCCGGCATACGCTGGTCGACCGGTCCGGTTATTCCGGGGTGTTCCTACCGGGTTTCGTCACCGCGGAGCCGATCTTTCGTGGCAAGCCGGCCCACCACCCGACGCGGTACTTCCAGGCCCTTGACCACTGCGCGGGCAACGTTGAGCTCGGCCGCATGGAAGAATGGGTCAGCTTCTATAATCGGGTCATGGGCTTCACCAACCTGAAGGAGTTCATCGGTGAAGACATCGCTACCGAGTACTCCGCGCTGATGGCCAAAGTGGTCGCCAGCGGAAATCACCGGGTGAAGTTCCCGCTGAACGAGCCGTCGGTGGGCAAGCGGCGTTCTCAGATCGACGAGTATCTCGAGTTCTACGGCGGCCCCGGCGTGCAGCACATCGGGATGGCCACGGACGATATCGTGGCCAGCGTCCGGGCGATGCTCGAGATGGGAGTGGAGTTCCTGAACACCCCCGACGCCTACTACGACGCGCTCGGTGACTGGGTCGGCGAGACCCGGGTGCCGGTCCAGACCCTGCGGGAGCTGGGCATCCTCGTCGACTACGATGAGGACGGCTACCTGCTGCAGATCTTCACCAAGCCGGTCCAGGACCGCCCCACGGTGTTCTTCGAGCTCATCGAGCGACACGGCTCACTGGGCTTCGGCAAGAACAACATCAAGGCCCTGTTCGAGGCCATCGAGCGCGAGCAGGCCCGCCGCGGCAACCTCTAGACCTGGTGGGGATGGAGCGACCGGTGCTGGTCTGCGGCGCCGGTCCGGTGGGACTGGTCACCGCGCTGCTGCTGGCCCGGTGGGGGGTGCCCAGCACGGTGCTGGAGGCGGCGCCCGGACGGGACGTCTCAGGCTCGCGGGCGATCTGTCTGCAGCGTGACGTGCTTGAGGTGTTCGACCGGATCGGCTGTGCGGCGCCGATGCTCGCCGAAGGCGTCACCTGGTCGGTGGGGCGCACCTTCTACCGCGAACATGAACTGTTCACCACGACGTTTCCGGACCCGGGCTGCTCGTCGCTACCGCCGTGGATCAACCTCTCGCAGTGCAGCACCGAGCGCTATCTGCTCGACGCGGTCGAGGCCAGCCCCCTGGTGGACCTGCGCTTCGACCATCGGGTGGTTGCGCTGGCCCAGGATCGCGCCGGGGTCGAGGTGACCACCGGCGGCGGGCGGCGGCTGCGCGCCTCACAGCTGGTCGCCGCCGATGGAGCCGGCGGCGCGGTGCGCCGGCTGCTCGGCGTCGGCCTCCCCGGGCACTCGTTCGCCGACCGGTTCCTCATCGCCGACATCCGGGCAGAGCTGTCGTTCCCCCACGAGCGGCGGTTCCACTTCGACCCGGAGTGGAACCCTGGGCGGCAGGTGTTGGTGCACGAGCAGCCGAACTCGGTGTGGCGGATCGACTGGCAGGTGCCCGCTGACTACGACCTGGCCGCCGAGCGCGAGTCCGGTGCCTTGGACGCGCGCATTCGCCGGATCGTGGGGGAGCGGCCCTACGAGATCGTGTGGCTGTCGGTGTACCGCTTCCACGAGCGGGTCGCCGACGAGTTCCGGGTCGGGCGGGTGTTTCTCGCCGGGGACGCGGCGCACCTGTTCGCGCCGTTCGGTGCGCGGGGACTGAACTCCGGAGTTCAGGACGCGGAGAACCTGGCGTGGAAGCTCGCCGCAGTACACCACGGCTGGGTCTCGGGTCAGGACGCTGAGCGGCTGTTGGACAGCTACTCCCAGGAGCGGCGCCCAGCGGCGCTGGAGAACCTGCGGGTCACCAACGCCACCATGCAGTTCCTGGTGCCACAGGACGACGCCGCACGAGCCCGCCGCCGGGAGGTGCTGGAGCGAGCGGTGCACGACCCCGACGCCCGGCGACTGATCGACTCCGGGAAGCTCGCCGAGCCCTACTGGTACCTCGATTCGCCGCTCACCACGCCACACCCGTCCGCTGCGCACTTCCCGACCGCACCCGGGATGCCGCGTCCCCCGGTGCCAGGCCCGCGTCCCCCGGTGCCAGGCGTGCTGTGCCCGGACGCACCCTGCCGGGTGCCCGAGCGGCCGGGCGTGACCCGGCTACGCCAGCTGTTCGGGGCAGGGTTCGTGGTACTCGCCGCGCGCGGGTCGTACTCCCACCTCGGCACCGGCATCCCGATCACCGGCTATTCCCTGCCTGCCATCGACCCGGCCGGGGCAGTGCGACGGGCGCTGCGAGCCACCGCTGACAGCGTGCACCTGGTCCGCCCGGACGGCCACCTCGCCGCCGTGCTACCGCGCCTCGACACCGCCGCCCTCACCGCCGCGCTGCGCCGGGCCTGCGGGCAAGATCCCGCTGATGGCAGCGAATAAGCCGACGATGCGGCAACCGTCGGGTCGCACGGCTGTCCGGCCATGTCAGGTACCGACCATCCCGGCCTACCCGGAGTTAGGGTGTTCCGCATGCCCGCCGCCGCGCACCTCCCCGAGCCGCACCGTTCATCGGCGGCGAATTCGGACGACGACGGGCTGGAGCCGTCCCCGGAGTGGGCGGGGGACGCAATCGCCGCGGAAAGGTTCTGCTCTCCGGAGGCGATCCGGGCTGCACTGCTGCCTGAGCAGGTGGGCGAGTTCGACGCCGCCTTCGACGCCGCGCTCACAGCGGCCCGGCAGACGTTGCACCTGGACCAGCTACGCCATGTGTTGCGCATGTGGCGGCGGATGGCACTGATGACCGCGCAGGACCCCGACGGCCACCGGCAGATGCTGGTCACCGCCGCCGAGGTCCAGCACACCGGCCGCCCCCGGCCAGGCAGCGTGCCCTGGAGCGAACTCAAAACCGAGCTCGGTCTCTGACCGTCCACGTGCCCCAGGTCAGCACTGGCTTTCCTCATGTCGTACCCGCTCGATCAACGCCGCCAACCCCGATGGCGGGGTCTACCACTTGACCTTCGGCGGCGGCCGCGGACTGATCACCTATCTGCTGCTCACCGACCAGAACAGGGTCGACGTACTCATCGTCACACCCGGGTCGCAGCGACGTGTCGTGCCATCCGGGCCAGCTCCCGCGCATCGCGGTCCGACCGTGCTTCCAGCACGGCAGTCAGCGGCATAAGCCACGCGCGGGCAAGGCCCGAGCGCAGCGGCGCCACGGAATCGATCGCCTCGGCGGCCAGCCGGAGCCCGTCCGGTTCGCCGGTCTGCACATGCAGCCGCGCCATCGTTATGTCCGACACCACACCCTCGCGCCGGTCGGTGCCCTGTTTGAAGGTCTGTACCGACACCGCAGCAGCCGACTCAGCGGCGTCGAGCTGGCCGAGGTGCAGGTACGTCAGCGCCGTGATCAGGTCCATGTCCGCCCGAGCGTGCGCGTGCGGCGGTTCCCATCCGTCCCGCGCCCTGGCGAGCTCGGATCGGGCTTGTCGCCGAGTCGAGTCCGCTCCGTCCAGCCGCGCCAACGCGAGCGCGGACACGACATGCAGCCACGCCTGCAGCACAGCCACTCGAGGGTCGTCACGCGGCGCGGCGCTCGAGCGCAGGTGACCGAGCTGGGTCAGCTTGAGCGCGTTGTCCGGCTCGGACCGGTCGACGAGCATCATCCCCGCGTGCCGCAGCGCGTACGCCGCCCGGTACCCGTCGCCTGCGTCGGTAGCCAGCTCCACACTTCGGGCGAAGTGGTGGTGGGACCTGGCGGCGGCACCGGAATCATGGCAGCACCAAGCAGCAAGGCAGTGCAAGTCCGAGAGCTCGGCCCGCAGGGCGCGCCGCGTGGTGTCGGACGCGTCCGCGGTGAGCCACTGATCCGCCCACTCGACGAGTGCGACCGCGGCTCTGGCTTGCCCGCCGTAGGTGCGCGCCAGGGTGCGCAGGTGCTCGATATGTCCCCGGAGCATCTCCACGTCGACCCGGCCGATCCGCGACGGCAGGTCGAGGGGCATGCCAGGTGTGGCCAGACCGGTGACAAGCTTGCCGATCCCGGTGACCTGGACGCCGAATGCGGCGACCGCGCCTACCCCCAGCAGGTGCTGAAAGCGCCTACGCAGCATGCCCTCATCACCCCCATCCGAGGGATCGGCGACCGTGACCTCTCCACAGTAGGTGCCGCCGGCGCCCCACCAGGACAACCCCATGAGCTCCAGCGGGATGCCGAGACCATCGGCGATGCCCACGAGCAGGTCGTAGGCCAGTACCTGGCGGCCCTTAACGATCTCCGACACCTCGGACTGGGATTGCCCGGTCCGCTGGGCGATCTGCCGCTGGCTGATCCCGGCGTCGTCCTTGAGCACCCGGTACAGGGTGGCGATGTCGTGGGCGGCCAGGAACCCGCGCACGTCGGAGCGCTCGTACAGCACAGGGTCCACGGGCGGGGTGCCCGCTCGCCCGGCGAGTTCCCCGGCGTGTCCGTAGCTCATGACGATCACCGC
>JALYQB010000365.1 GCA_030856045.1 Actinomycetota bacterium | reverse complement strand
CCTCAGGCACAGGGGAACCACTGTGCTGCGGCGGTGGCGCGAGCGCGGTGTTCGGTGAAGCGTCGGCGGACCTCGGTGATGGCAGCGTGGAGGGGAAAGAGGTCGTGGGTGACGAGTTGGTCGGGGTGGTCGGCGCTGACGGGGTGCCAGTAGACGCCATCGGCGGTGATGGTGACTTCTGGGATGAGTGATTCGATGGTGAGTTCGAGGCCGTGTTCGGCTACCCCACGGTGGGCGAGCGCACGGATCACTTGGTCCTCTCGGGCGATGCCGAGCGAGTCGAGGAAGGTGTGGAACGGTTCGAGCTGGTGGGTCTGTTCAGGCGGCAGGGTGGCTGCGACCCTGACTCGGAATCCCTCGGCGTGGGCGGTGCGGATTCCAGCCACGGCGCGGCTCCAAGATCCGCGGCCCCGGTGTTGGTCATGTAGGTCTGGGGTGGCCGAGTCGAGGCTGATCTGCAATGCCAGACGCGTCCGGTCCATTCGGCGGAGGGCTTCCAGCCGGCGGCCGCGGAAGAGCATCCCGTTGGTCAGCAAGGTGGTCGGCAGAACCGCCGTACATGCGGCGACGAGGTCGTCGATGTCGGGTAGAAGAAAAGGTTCTCCGCCGGTGAGCAGCAATTCGATCACCCCGGCGTCGGCGGCCTCGCCCGCCAGACGGCGGATCCGATCAATTCCCAGCGCCCGGCGGGGTGCTTGGGGTGAGGACCGCGCGCAGCAGTAGTCGCAAGCCAGATTGCAGTCGAAGTTGGTGTACATCCACAGGCGCGTTCCAGGCACCTGGTCGGGAGCCAGCTCGGCGAGTGGGTCGGGGCTGCGGCCCCGCCGCACGGTCGCGACGTTCTCTCGAACCTCGACCAGCTCGTTACCTGTCCGGGCACACCACGCCCCGACGTTCTGGACCAGCTGACCGGGATCGCCGTCGCCCAGCGGCACCGTCACAGTGGCGCCCTGGGCCACCGCGCCGACGCGCTCGACCAAGTCCAACACCCACCGCTGATTCACCATCGGATTGAGATTTCCTGCTCCCGCACCGCCTCGAAAAGTGAGGCGTAGCCGTCAAGCTGCGGACTCACCCATTGCCGCAGCCCTTCCATCTCCAGGATCGGCCGGTGCTGCGGGTCGTCCCAGTCCATCGCAAGCAGCTTGTCGACCCATGGCTCTACGCGATCCTCCGCCAAGCCCGCTAGCACGGTGAAGTTGCAGTGGCAGTAGGTCGGTGATTCCCAGAACACCTCGAACGCGCCGGGCATCAGCTCTTCGCGGCCGATCGCCTCCCAAGTGTTGATGCCGATCGCGGCGGCGTCCGCGTGCTCGTCGAGTACCGCTCGCAGCGCGTCCAGCTCGCTGCGGCCGGTGTCGCCGTGTTTACCCACATCGCTGTTGATCCGCACCAACTCCACGTCGTCAGGACCCAGACCGGCGCGACCGAGGAAGTGCACGGGCAGGATCGCTGCCTGCGCGGAGTCCTTGGATCCCAGCGCGAGCCGCTTGCCCTTCAGGTTCTCCAGACCTCCCAGGGCGCTGCCGGACCGGGCCACGAACATCGTGCGGAAGACGGTGTCGGTGTCGCGCATGGCCAGCGCACGGCAGGCCCCGTCGGTGCGGGCAACGGTCCGTACCCAGGCCAGATTGGTGTTCCATGCGATGTCGATCGTGCCCTCCAGCAGCGCATCGACCTGCCGTGCGTAGTTGGAGAACAACACGAAGTCCATCTCCGCGGGGCCGTCGGCGAAGTAGTCGCGCATCCCCTCCCAGATGGTCACCACGTTGGGGGTGTAGGCGACCGAGCCCACGATCAGCGGCTTGCTCACGTCCAGTCTCCCTTCGGTTAGAACAGTGGCTGGCCGGTGATGGCCTTGCCGTAGAAGTCGTAGAGGACGTCAGCGGTGGGAGCCATCACGTGGCCTGCTCTGGCATCTCGGAAGTACCGCTCGATCTGGAGGTGCTCAGAGAACGCGGCACCGCCACACACGCGCATCGCAGAGTCGGTGATACGCAGCGCCGCATCGTTCGCGGCGGCCTTGACACCCAGCACGTGCAGCACCGTGTCCTCGGCGGGGTGGGCCAACCGGCCGGCGGCCTGGGTGACGTAGGCCCGGGTGCACGCCAGCTCGATCGACATCCTGGCCAGCTGGGCACGGATGGTGGGCAACGCGGACAGGCTTTCATCGAGATGCTCCAGCCTTGCCGCACTCGTATGCTGGACTGCCGCATCCAGTGCTGCCTGGCACAACCCGATGGATACCGCCGCGTTGCCGAGGTTGAACCACGGCATCACCGTCTGCATCATCAGATCGAATCCGCCGCCAGCCGTCCCGAGCCGGTAGTTCTCGGGCACCTCAAGGTCAACGGCCATCGGGGCAGAGGCGTTGCCGCGCAGCCCAAGCCCACGCCATTGCCCAGCAACGGTCACGCCGTGTGTTTCCGCGGGAATCGCGAAAATGTCGACAGTGTCGGCGTCCGCGGTCAACGTGGAGGTGACGTAGACGTCGGCGTGGCCGGCGGAGGTCACCCAGCTCTTGCGGACCTGTAGCCGCACACCTGCACCGTTGCGCTGGGCCTGGGACACCGGTGCCCAAAAGTGTGAGCGGGAACCAGCCTCGGAAAACGCCAGGGTTGCCAGTGCTTGGCCGCTGACCAGCTCGGGCAGCAGCTCGGGCAGGCCAGGCGGGGGTGCCGCGGCGACCGACATGGCCGCACTGACGTGCATGAGATAGATCATGGCGGTCGAGCCACACGCGCTGGCCAACGAGCTCACGACTTCTGCCAGCTCGTGCGGACCCCCACCGAGGCCGCCCACCTCAGTGGGCAGGGTGAGGCCGAGCAGCCCGGACTCTCGCAGTGCCGCGACGGCCTCCTCTGGGAACCTGGCTGTGGCATCAACCTCGTGGGCCGACGCACGGGCAACGGCAAGAACCGGATCGAGTTGTGCGCTGAGGTCCACCGCTCGGATGTCCTTTCAGTTCAGGAAGGTTCCTGGGAGTTTTGCTATCAGGTGCTTCCCCCCGGCTCGTAGCGCGGCGGCGAGGAGAAGGAACCCCAGGCCGTGACTCTACTCACGCCGACG
>JALYQB010000359.1 GCA_030856045.1 Actinomycetota bacterium | reverse complement strand
CGTCGGCGTGGTGCCGCACGAGGACGTCGACGCCGTCGCACCCGGTGCGGGCGGCCTGCTCGCGCTGGTCGCCGCGCCGTACTGGTCCGAGCAGGTCTGGGCCCGCCGCGCCCCGCACGCGATCGTCGGGTGGCAGCCCGCGACGACCCCCGCGCAGCTCGTCGCCGCGGTCGAGGAGGCGCACGGGTACGCGGTCCGCGGGAACGTCGAGGACCTGGAACGGGTGATGGGCGGCCCGCTCGACGTGCTGGTCGCCGGTCCGCCGCGGGTCGCCCAGCGGATCGCCGACGTCCTCGGCCACCCGGTGCGGACCGCGGCCGGGCAGGACGCCACGGGCGCCGCCGGGTGGTCGCTCGTCACCGGGGAGCCGCTGCCCGGCCCCGGACCGGCGGTGACGCCGTCGCGCGGCGGCTACGACGAGCCCTACCAGCGGTGGCGCGCCGCTTCCCTCGCCATGAGCGGACTCGCGGTCGAGCCGGAGGCCCCGTGAACCGCCACGAGTCCGCTCTTGGCGAGGCGGGCAGGGCGCTCGTCACGGCCGAGTTCACCGACGACGGCGTCGGCCGTCTCACAGCGCTGGGCTACACCGTGGAACGCGACGGATGGGGCGCCACGCGCCGGGAGCTCACCGACTACCGCTCGGCGGCGGCGGGCGCGACGCTGCTCGTGACGGAGATCGAGCGGATCGACGACGCCGTGCTCGACGCCTGCCCCGACCTGCGTGCCGTCGCCACGGCCCGCGGCGCCCCGTCCAACGTGGACATCGCCGCCTGCACCGCTCGCGGCGTGCCGGTGCTGCACACCCCGGCCCGCAACGCCGAGTCGGTCGCCGACTTCACACTCGGGCTGATTCTCGCGATCACCCGCGGCATCGCGCGCGCCGAGCGCCACCTGCGCCGCGACGGCTGGCTGGTCGGCGGCGAACTGCCCTACCTGCACTTCCGCGGTCCCGAGCTCGCGGGGCGCACCCTCGGGCTCGTCGGGTACGGCGCCGTCGGACGGGCGGTCGCGCGGCGCGCGGCGCACGGGTTCGGGATGCCGGTGCTGTTCACCGACCCCGCAGTGCCGGGGGGCGTCGGGCTCGACGAGCTGCTCGCCGCCTCGGACGTGGTGAGCCTGCACTGCCCCCGATCCCCCGCCACGGAACGGCTGATCCGCGCCGAGACCCTCGAGCGGATGCCCCGCGGCTCGTACCTGGTGAACACCGCGGGCGGTGCCTGCGTCGATGTCGACGACCTGCTACGGGCACTGGACGACGGGCACCTCGCAGGCGCCGCGCTCGACGTCTTCGGCACCGAACCGCTGCCGCCTGACGACCCGCTGCTGCGCCGCGACGACGTGCTGCTCACCCCGCACCTCGCCGGGGCCGCGTGCGACGTCGTGCGCCACCACACCGCGATGATCTGCGACGACCTCGAGGCGCTGCACGCCGGCAGAGCTCCGCGCCACTGCGCGAACCCGGACGTGCTGTCGTGAGCCGGTTCGGTCCGTCCGTGCGGCACAGTAGGGACGTGGGAACTCCCGAGTTGAGGCTCCGCCCGCCCCGTCACCAGGTCAGCAGGCGCGCGATCACCTGGTGGACGCTGCAGGCGGTGACGACCGTGCTGACGCTGCTCGTCCCGCTCCTCGTCGGCATCGTGATCTGGGCCGAGGCGCGGTCGTGGCTCGTGTGGGGCGTCGTCGCGGTGGTGCTGCTCGGCGCGGTCTACGTCGTCGTCATGCCGCGGTGGCGCTTCCGGATCCACCGCTGGGAGGCCACCGCCGACGCCGTGTACACCTCCGCGGGGTGGCTCAGCCAGGAGTGGCGGGTGGCGCCGATGTCCCGGATCCAGACCGTCGACACCGGCCGCGGGCCGCTGCAGCAGCTGCTCGGGCTCTCCACGGTCACGGTCACCACCGCCTCGGCGGCCGGACCGCTGCAGGTGGAGGGCATGGATCACCGGGAGGCGCGCGAGCTCGTCGAGCAGCTCACCGCCACCACCCAGGCGATCCCGGGCGACGCGACGTGACCTCGCCCGAGCCTGCCTGGCAGCGCCTCGACGCCCGCATGCTCGCGGTGACGCCGCTGCGGCAGCTGATCGGTTTTCTGCCGGTCATCGCCGTGGTGCTCCTCGCCGGGGCGAGCGACCTCGACGGGCGGTTCTACGGCCTGGTCGCCGCGGTGGTCGCCGTGGTGCTGGCCGGGATCGCACGCTGGTTCACCACCCGCTACCGCGTCACGGACGAGCGGGTCGAGCTGCGGTCCGGGCTGCTGTTCCGCACCGCCCGCTCGGTGCCGCGTGATCGCATCCGCACGGTCGACCTCACCGCCGGGCCGGTGCACCGGATCTTCGGGCTGTCGGTGCTCAAGGTCGGCACCGGGCAGCGCACCGAAGGCACCGAGGGCGGGGAGCTCTCACTCGACGCCGTGTCCGCGGCCGCCGCCGACGGGCTGCGCCAGGTGCTGCTGGAGCGCTCGGCCGCGGCACCCACCGAAGCGGTCGGGACGGCGGCGGACACCCCGATCGCGACGCTGGACTGGGCGTGGCTGCGCTTCGCGCCGCTGACGGTGTCGAGTCTCATCGCGGTGGGCGCCGTGGCCGGAGTGGTGGGACAGCTGGCCGGTGACGCGGGCCTCGACCCGTCCGACATCGTGGTCCGCGGTGAGCTCGACACCGCACCGCTGTGGCTCGGGGTCCTCGTCTTCGCGATCGCGGTGCTCGCCGTCGCGCTGCTCGGGTCGGTCGTCCTGTTCGTCGAGGCATGGTGGGGATTCCGGCTCGCCCGCGAACCCGGCGGGACGTTGCGGGTCCGGCGCGGGCTGCTCACCACCCGGTCGGTGTCGCTCGAGGAGGCGCGCATCCGGGGCGTGGAGATCATCGAGCCGCTGCTGCTGCGTGCCGGGCGCGGCGGTCGGCTCACCGCGGTCGCGACCGGGCTCGGCGGCATGGCGCAGGGCGAAGGCCGCGGCGCGCTGCTGCCCCCCGC
>JALYQB010000341.1 GCA_030856045.1 Actinomycetota bacterium | reverse complement strand
CTTCGCCGAGCTCATGTCCGAGCGGGGCATCAGCCGCGACACCACCGTCGTGATCTACGGCGACAAGAACAACTGGTGGGCGGCGTACGCGCTGTGGGTGTTCAGCCTCTTCGGGCACCCCGACGTGCGGCTGCTCGACGGCGGGCGCACGAAGTGGGTCGCCGAGTCCCGCGAGATGACGACCGACACGCCGTCACGCGCGCACGCCGACTATCCCGTCGTGGACCGCGACGACACCGTGATCCGCGCGTTCAAGGACCAGGTCCTCGCCCACCTCGGCAAGCCCCTCGTCGACGTGCGCTCCCCCGGCGAGTACTCCGGCGAGCTGCTGCACATGCCGGACTACCCGCAGGAGGGCGCGGTCCGCGGCGGCCACATCCCCGGTGCGGCGAGCGTCCCGTGGGCTCGCGCGGCGGCCGAGGACGCCACGTTCAAACCTCGCGCCGAGCTCGAGGCGATCTACGAGGGCGAGGCCGGGCTGTCTCGCGACGACGACGTCGTGGCGTACTGCCGCATCGGCGAGCGCTCCAGCCACACCTGGTTCGTGCTGACCCACCTGCTGGGCTACGAACGAGTCCGAAACTACGACGGCTCGTGGACCGAGTGGGGCAACACCGTCCGGGTCCCGATCGCCGTGGGCAGCGAGCCGGGCGAGGCGCCGTGACCCTGCCGCCGCGGCTCGAGGAGCTGGTCGAGGACTTCGCGTCCGTCGGGCCGAAGGACCGGCTGCAGCTCCTGCTGGAGCTGTCGCAGGAGCTACCGGAGTTACCGGCGCAGTACGTCGGCGCCCGGGACTCGATGGAGCAGGTGCACGAGTGTCAGTCGCCGCTGTTCCTCGCGGTCGAGGTGGACGGTTCGACGGTGCACCTGTACTTCGACGCTCCACGGGAGGCGCCGACGACGCGCGGGTTCGCCGGCATCCTGCACACCGGGCTCGACGGTGAGGACGCGTCGACCGTGCTCGGGATACCCGACGACTTCTACGTCCGGCTCGGTCTCGGCGAGGCGGTGAGCCCGCTGCGGTTGCGCGGGATGGCCGCGATGCTCGCCCGCATCAAGCGGAACGTGCGGGAGCAGACGGCTTGAGCGAGGGATTCTCGAGCGCGTTCTAGACTCCGCTCGTCCCCTCGACGTGGCCCATCAGGAGGCGCTCTGTGTCCCAGCCGCTACAGAAAGTGCTCATCGCCAATCGGGGTGAGATCGCGGTCCGGGTGGTGCGGGCGTGTGCGGATGCGGGGTTGGCGAGTGTGGCGGTGTACGCCGACGTGGACCGTGACTCGAGCTTTGTGCGGTTGGCGGATGAGGCGTTCACGTTGGGCGGGTCGACGCCGGCGGACTCGTATCTGGACCAGGGAAAGGTGCTGGAGGCGGCGGCCCGGTCGGGGGCGGATGCGGTGCATCCGGGGTATGGGTTTCTCTCGGAGAACGCAGATTTCGCGCAGGCCGTTCTGGATGCCGGCCTGGTGTGGATCGGGCCGTCACCGGCCGCGATCCGCGACCTCGGGGACAAGGTCACCGCGCGACGCATCGCGACGAAAGCGGGGGCGCCGCTGGTGCCCGGCACGGCGGATCCGGTGGCCTCGGCCGATGAGGTGGTGGCGTTCGCGGCGGAGCACGGGCTGCCAGTGGCGATCAAGGCGGCGTTCGGTGGTGGCGGTCGGGGGTTGAAGGTGGCCCGGACCGAGGCGGAGATCCCGGAGCTGTTCGACTCCGCGGTCCGCGAGGCCACCGCCGCGTTCGGCCGCGGGGAGTGTTTCGTGGAGCGCTACCTGGACCGGCCACGGCACGTGGAGGCCCAGGTGCTGGCCGACACCCACGGGACGGTGATCGTGGTGGGCACCCGGGACTGCTCGTTGCAGCGGCGCCATCAGAAGCTGGTGGAGGAGGCCCCGGCCCCGTTCCTGACCGACGCCCAGCGCAGCCAGATCCACGAGTCGGCGCGGGCGATCTGCACCGAGGCCGGCTACACCGGCGCCGGGACGGTGGAGTTCCTGGTCGGCACCGACGGGGTGATCTCGTTCCTGGAGGTCAACACCCGGTTGCAGGTCGAGCACCCGGTCACCGAGGAGACCACCGGGGTCGACCTGGTCCGTGAGCAGTTCCGCATCGCCGCCGGGGAGAAGCTCACCATCACCGCGGACCCCGAGCCCCGCGGGCACGCGATCGAGTTCCGCATCAACGGCGAGGACCCTGCGAAGGGTTTCCTGCCCGCGCCCGGCACGGTCACCGGGTGGGACCCGCCCGCCGGGCCAGGGGTGCGGCTGGACGCCGGGGTGCACACCGGCTCGGTCATCGGCGGGCAGTTCGACTCCCTGCTCGCCAAGCTCATCGTCGTGGGTGCCGACCGGGAGCAGGCCCTGGCCCGCTCCCGACGGGCGCTGGCCGAGTTCACCGTCGACGGGCTGCCCACCGTGCTGCCCTTCCACCGCGCCGTCGTCGACGACCCCGCCTTCACCGCCACCGGCCCCGACGGGTTCACCGTCCACACCCGCTGGATCGAGACCGAGTTCACCGGTCACCTCGAACCGTTCGTGGGTGACTCGGAAGCCGAGCCGCCCGCGGAGCGCCGAACCGTGGTGGTCGAGGTCGGCGGGCGCCGGCTCGAGGTGTCCCTCCCCGGTGACCTCGCGCTGGGTGGCGGCGCCACCGCTGGGCGTGCCGCGCCACGCAAGCGGGGCGGTGGCAAGGCGGCGGCGGTGTCGGGTGACGCGGTGACCGCGCCGATGCAGGGCACGGTGGTGAAGGTCGCGGTGTCGGACGGTGACACGGTGTCCAGCGGGGACCTCATCGCGGTCGTCGAGGCCATGAAGATGGAGAACCCCGTCACCGCCCACAAGGACGGCACCGTCACCGGCCTCACCACCCAACCGGGCACCTCGGTCACCCAGGGTGCAGTCCTCTGCGAACTGAAGGACTAACCCTCCCGGCGTGTCGTGCACTCCGGTGGCGCGTGTCCGCAGGTGTGGTGGCGCGTGTCCGCAGGTTCGGTGGCGCATGTCGCCCGGTCCAGTGGCACACCGCCGTCGCAGCATCGTGGCATGGCCGGGACGACGGTTCTCCGGTTCGCGTTCGCACCCGACATCCTCGGCGGCCTCGGGCAGCGCCGTGACGTCCTCGTGTCGTCGCGGCTCGCCTCGGGCTGAGCTCACCGGAGAGGCATACACGCGCCACCGAATCGGCCGACACGCGCAACGAAACCGGGCGACACGCGCCACCGAAGTGCGCGACACGCCGAGAGGGTCAGTTAGCTGGCTGCAGCTGCGGGCGGGCCTCGGGCGCGGCGGTGCGGCGCGCGTCGGCGGCGGTGTCGTCCGGCTGCGTCTGCGAGTCCCGTTCAGCGGCCACCCGCGCGCAGTAGACGTCCACCTCGCGGCGCTGCCGTGCTTCGTCCCACCCCAGCACCGTCGCCATCAGTGCGGCGACCTCCGCAGCGCAGGCCTCACCGCGGTGCGGGTACTCGATCGAGATACGGGTCCGGCGGGTGAGCACGTCCTCGAGGTGCAGCGCGCCCTCGTGACTCACCGCGTACACGATCTCCGCCTGCAGGTAGGCCGGCGCGTCCGGCACCGGGGCGAACAGCTCCGGGTGTGACGAGCCGAGCTCCAGCACCTGGTGCACCGCCGACCCGTACCGGTCCAGCAGGTGGCGCATCCGGTACGGGTGCAGGCCGTGGCGGGCACCCAGCGTGTCCACCTGGTTGACCAGTGCGTGGTACCCGTCCGCACCGAGGAGCGGCACCTTGTCGGTGATCGACGGCGCGACGCGACCGGGCAGGTCCGGCGCCGCGGCGTCGACGGCGTCGGCGGCCATCACGCGGTACGTCGTGTACTTGCCCCCGGCGATCGCCACCAGCCCCGGCGCGACCCGCGCCACCGCATGTTCGCGGGACAGCCGGGACGTCTCCGCGTCCTCCCCGGCCAACAGCGGCCGCAGCCCTGCGTAGACACCCTCGATGTCGTCGTGGACGAGCGGGGTGGCGAGCACGGAGTTGACGGAGTCCAGTACGTAGTCGATGTCCGCCCGCGTCGCCGACGGGTGCGCCAGGTCCAGGTTCCAGTCGGTGTCCGTGGTGCCGACGATCCAGTGATCCAGCCACGGGATCACGAACAGCACGGACGTGGGGGTCCGCAGGATCAGCCCGGTCTCGCTGATGATGCGGTCACGGGGCACGACCAGATGGACGCCCTTCGACGCCCGCACGCGGAACCGTCCCCGGCCGCCGGAGAGGCGCTGCAGCTCATCGGTCCAGACACCGGTGCAGTTGAGCACCGCGGAGGCGCGGACGTCGGTCTCGGAGCCGTCCTCGCAGTCGCGCACGCGCACGCCCGTGACGCGGTCCATGTCTCGCAGGAAGCCGACGACCTGCGTCGACGTGCGCACGACCGCGCCGTACTGCGCCGCGGTGCGCGCGACGGTCATGGTGTGCCGCGCGTCGTCGGCGATCGCGTCGAAGTAGCGGACCCCGCCGACGAGGGCGTCACGTCGCAGCGCGGGTGCCATTCGCAGCGCCGCGGCTCGCGAGAGGTGCTTCTGTCCCGGCACCGACCGCGCGCCGCCCATCGAGTCATACAGCTTGAGGCCGGCGGCGACATACGGCCGCTCCCACACCCGATGGGTGAGCGGGTAGAGGAAGCTGACGGGCTTGACCAGGTGCGGCGCGAGCCGGTTCAGCATCAGCTCGCGCTCGCGCAGCGCCTCACGCACCAGGCCGAACTCCAGCTGCTCCAGGTAACGCAGCCCGCCGTGGAAGAGCTTCGACGAGCGGCTCGACGTGCCCGATGCGAGGTCCCGGGCCTCCACGAGCGCCACCGAGAGCCCCCGCGTCGCGGCGTCCAGTGCGACTCCGGAACCCACCACGCCACCGCCGATCACGACCAGATCGAAGCGCTCGGTGCGCAGCCGCTGCCATCCCGCCTCGCGCTCACCGAGCCCGAGCCGCCCCGCCGCGCCGCTCCACAGCGGATCCTGGACCGCACCGGACCGGTCGGACACCGGGACTCCCCTCGACATACGCTGTAGACGCCCACGCTACCGCCGCGCCGCAGCCCGCCTCGACCATTGGTACCCGCAACGGGGCCGACGTGCGCTGCACTCGATCTTGTGGACCGGAGGGCACCGATGAGCCGGTACATCGCCTCGATCGATCAAGGGACCACGTCTACGCGGTGCATGCTCTTCGACCACGAGGGACGCATCGTCGCCGGTGAGCAACGGGAGCACCGGCAGATCCTGCCGCAGGCGGGCTGGGTCGAGCACGACCCGGTCGAGGTATGGCGCAACACCCGGGAGGTCACCGCAGGCGCGCTCGCGAAGGCCGACCTGACGGCGGGTGACGTCGCCGCGGTCGGCATCACGAACCAGCGCGAGACCACCGTCGTGTGGGATCGCGCCACCGGGGAGCCGGTGTACAACGCGATCGTCTGGCAGGACACCCGCACCGACGCGATCTGCGCGGAGCTCGGCGCCCTCGGTGACGACGGTGCGGAGCGGTACCGCGCCCGCACGGGCCTCCCGCTGGCCACCTACTTCGCGGGACCGAAGGTGCGGTGGATCCTCGACTCGGCCGGAAACGGGGCGCGCCGCCGGGCCGAGGCGGGCGAGCTGTGCTTCGGCACCATGGACACCTGGGTGCTCTGGAACATGACCGGCGGCCCGGACGGCGGGCTGCACGTCACCGACCCGACGAACGCGTCGCGGACCCTGCTCATGGACCTCGACACCCTCGACTGGGACACGGCGATCTGCGAGGAGATCGGGGTCCCGACCGCGATGCTGCCCGAGATCCGTTCCTCGTCGGAGGTCTACGGCACGGTGCGCGAGCGGGGCGCCCTCGCCGGGGTGCCCATCGCCGGGATCCTCGGGGACCAGCAGGCGGCCACGTTCGGGCAGGCCTGTCTCGCGGTCGGTGACGCGAAGAACACCTACGGCACCGGCAACTTCGTGCTGCTCAACACGGGCACGGAGCGGGTGGCCAGCCGAAACGGGCTGCTCACCACGGTCTGCTACCAGATCGGGGCGGCCGACGCGGTCTACGCACTGGAAGGCTCGATCGCCGTCACCGGGTCGCTGGTCCAGTGGCTGCGCGACAACCTCGGGATCATCGGCGACGCGTCCGAGGTCGAGGCGCTCGCGGCGAGCGTCGAGGACAACGGCGGCGCGTACTTCGTCCCGGCCTTCTCGGGCCTCTTCGCACCCCACTGGCGCTCCGACGCCCGCGGCGCGATCGTCGGGCTCACCCGCTACGTCACCCGGGCCCACCTCGCCAGGGCCGTACTCGAGGCCACCGCGTTCCAGACCCGCGAGGTGATCGACGCCATGAACGCCGACTCCGGCGTCCC
>JALYQB010000339.1 GCA_030856045.1 Actinomycetota bacterium | reverse complement strand
CGAAGCGGACGGTCACGTCCGAGGTGAGCGTCCAGCCACCTTGGGCGGCATCGGTTGCGAACGCGCCGCGTCCGGCCTCGCGTTCGCTGCGTTTGAGCCTGGAGGAGGCCAGGCGCAGGACGGCCGGCTTTTCCCGCACGAACCACCCGGCGCCGACGCGGCCGATGACGAGTCCTTCGGCGCGCAACAGGGCGATGGTGTTCTGCACGGTCTGGCGAGCGACCCTGTAGCGCTCCATGAGAGCACCCCCGCTGGGGAGCTGGTGGCCCGGTCGGTACTCACCGTGTTTGATCGCTTCTCGCAGGTCAGCGGCGATCTGACGGGATGGGGCAGGTTCTGTCGGCATCCAGATCAGTCTAGGGCCACCCATCTGGACAACCCATCTACGCCGCTTGAGCAAACTGCTCACCGAGTTCGAGGACACCGCCCGGGGGCGGCTCCCAGTGGCTTACGTCACGGGGAGATCTTCGTAGATGAACACATTGTGGTCCGCCGCGGCGGTGACATACAGCAGTTCGACCACGCGGCCTTGGTCGTCGCGGGTCGCTCGGGTGATGTGCAAGACGGGCACGCCTGTCTTGGCGCGGAAGACCGTCGCTTCGGTGTAGGTCGGCATGCGCGCCGAGACCTCCTCGGTGACCGATGTCGGGGCGTGCCCGATGGCCTCCAGCGCGGCGTAGGTGCCCTCTTCGATCTTCTCGACCTCGGCCAGGGGGGTGCCCTCGACGATGTCCAGCGGCAGGTGTCCCTCCTGAATCTGGATGATCGCGTCGGGGTCGCCCGCGTGCATGTACCGACGCCGGTAGATGATCTCGGTGCCGACGGGCACGTCGAGACCCTTGGCGACTTCCTCATCGGCCTGGCGCCCCTCGACCGTGACGAGCTCGCCGTGGCCGGGGATGCCGAGCGCCTGGCACATCGCCTCGAATGGTCCGGCGCCGGGTCGCCGCGCGTGCCGGGCGTATCGACTGGATGGCAACCGCAGTGGTGGACGGCGGACGAAGGTGCCCCGGCCCTGTTCGACTTCGACGAGACCTTCCGAGCGCAGGGTCGCGATGGCTTGGCGGACGGTCTGTCGGGACACGTGGTAGGGCTGCGACAGGTGCGACTCGCTGGGCAGCGGATCGCCCGGTTGGTACCGACCCTCGGTGATGTCCTGCCGGACACGCTGGGCCACCTGCTGATACAGACCTTCCGGTCGGGTCGAGTGCCGCGACGGGTCTGGCAGGCCGGGCGAGGTGTGCATCTTCGTGCGGGAGGGCGTGCTCGTGCTGGTCGTGCCAGCTGGCGAGGCCGCGGTGTTCGCCGGTTACGACCTGCTGAAAGAGGCGGACGAGCTGTGGCGGGTGCTCGATCTCTGTCTCGCTGAGATCTCTCGGATGCGGAGCCGGCGATGACGGCCCCGCATCCGAGAGGACGCTGCCCGGACCCCTCACACCCCGGGGCCCGGTCGGCGTGACCTCCCGAACGGCGGCCGTCCCGCCCCCTCTCAAGGGGCGGTCGCCTTTACCCCGACCCCTCGTTCCGACCCCAGCGGGACGGGGGGTCGGGCCAGACAGGCAATCCCAACCCTTGCGAGGTCCCCAGATGAGTAACCCAGCGGCGGCCAACACGGATCCGAGGTTCACCGGCGTCTTGGTGATCGAGGTGATGGTCGTGCTGGCCCTAGCACGGCTACCGCAAGCCTGACGACCCCGTGAGCGCACGGTCGCGATGGGCGCCGTAGCGGGTGAAGTCCTGCACCTCGTTCGGGTGTTCGAGGGGCGTGTGCAGGTCGACCCCGGTCTCGGCGGACCGCCGCCGTACCCCGGGCTGGGGCGGGGGTCTGGCTCGTGACCGGCGCGGGGTCGACGACCCGGACGGTCCGGACGGGGCTGCTCCGCGGGCTGTACCTCTGCTTGCTGATCGCGGTGCCGCTGTGGGTGCCTTGACGGTGGAGAACCCCCGGCCCTCCACACAACGGGTGGCGAGCCGCCCAGAGAAGGGAAAGGACACGGCATGGCTACACGACTCAGGCGTGAGACCCATCCCGACGGGCTGACCTTGTGGGAGTGGCTGGGGGCGGAGATCGCCCTCTGGCGTGCTCGACGCGGCGGACGGGCCACGGCCCGCTCGCGGCGAGGGCGGCACGCCGCATGAGCGCCGGGCACGCGCACACCCTACTGACCGGCTCGGTCCGTGAGGGTTCCCGGCCGGTGCGTCTGGCCCCTGGCACCCGCGTCACCGCGGTGATCGGCGGAGCCGTCCGGCGCGACGGCGTGGTGCAGCACTACGAGCCGGAGAACACCCCTCATCACCACGGCTTCCCGGTCCGCTTCGGGCGTGACCCGCAGTGGTGGCTGCTCTCGGTCCGCGACGTGACCGTGGTGAGCGCCCCGGGGGACGCCCGGTGAGCGGCTGGTGGGTGTTCTCGCCGTTCGACTTCCGGGTGCATCTGGTGGCAGCCGACGGTGATGCGCCCCTCGGGGTGCTGCTCGCCCGGTGCGGGCACCGCGTGCCCGCCGCGGCAGGGGTGGACGAGACGTTTCGTGGTGCGTCGTGCGCCGCGTGCCTGCTGACGCTGGACCCGCTGCTGCTGTCTTCGGAGCAGCGCGCTGTGGTGTCGGAGTAGCCGCGGTGAGCGGGAACCCGCGCCGCTGGGCGGTCTCGCCGGTGGATCACCTGCTGCACGTGCTCATCGAGGTTGACGGTGGCCAGCCTGACGGGGTGGAGGTTGACGGTGTCCAGCCAGCCGGGGTGCTGGTCGCCCTGTGCGGGCACTGGATGGCCGCCGCGGCGGCGGCCGCTGGACTCACCGCCCGCGGCACGGCCTGCGCGGAGTGCGTCGCGGAGCTGCCCGGCGTGACGGTGTCGCTGCTGCCACCGCGCGCCGCCCCTTGATCGTCGGTCGGCCGTTGGTTGAGCCCCATCGTGCCTTAACGCACGAAACGCCCCGTCCTCCTCCTGCGAAGGGGGAAGACCGGGGGCGTTCGTTGTGCCCGCCGGAATGAGGGGCGGCACCGGGGTGGTGGCGCTCGGCTTTCGTGCTTGTCGAGCCGACGATCAGGACCGAATGTACGCGACGTCGAGCGTCGCGGACGCACCATCGACGACTGCGAGGGTTGACCGAGCGGGGCGGGCGGATCTCGACGCGGTAGGTCGATGACCGGTTCGCACTGTGGCGGGCGGCGGCTGCTACCTGTCGAGTTGTCGGTGCACTGCCTGCGCCACTCGCGCCCTCGCCCGGTGAG
This sequence comes from Actinomycetota bacterium, assembly GCA_030856045.1. GTDB lineage: Bacteria > Actinomycetota > Actinomycetes > Mycobacteriales > Pseudonocardiaceae > JALYQB01. The sequence goes on along the minus strand of JALYQB010000339.1, from coordinate 890 downwards.
CCAGGCCGACCTCGACACCTGGCCGGCCCGCGGCCCAGCCGCCTACCCCGTCCGCGACTTCCTGGCTCTGGACCAGCCAACACGGCCACAGCCCAGCGCTGGTGGTCCCCCCGCTCGGTCACAATCCCGGCGTCGCCACCAGCGACGACGCACGCTGGACTCACCTCGCCCGGCTGGCCCACGACGAGCACCTCGAGCTCACCAACCAGGTCGGCGGCGCCCTGCTGCTGCTCTACGACCAGCAACTCTCCCGGATCACCGCGATCACCACCGACCAGATCACCCACCGCGACGCCCAGATGCTCCTGCGCTTCGCCACCCACCACGACGTCCAGATCCCCGAACCACTGGCCACCCTGCTGTCCGCACCGGCCCGCGACCAGCGCCACTACCTCGACGTCGGCTCACCCGCCACCAGCACCTCGCTGTTCCCCGGCCCGCTGCCCGGCCACCCGCTGACCCCCGCCCGGCTCGGGGAACGCCTGCGCGCGCTCGGCATCCACGCCCAACCCAGCCGCCGGGCGACCCTCACGTCCTCGGCCGCACAACTACCCGCCGCAGTCCTGGCCGACCTGCTCAACCTTGCACCCCACCACCACCACCGTCCGCTGGGTCCGCGACGCCGGCGGCGACCCGAACCGCTGCGCCACCCAACTCGCACAAACCCGCAGTCACCACCATGACGAATGCCCCGGAACAGGGACAGCGTCCACACAGGAATTCGCACGGTTGGAACACCGCTGGTTACCAGTTCCGACGGTGCCTGGCGTTACACCGCAGCGCTGCCCCGGCGCGGTCAGAGGGCCTTGAGCTCCTCCGTCATGTTCACGACCGACGCCTTCGCGTCGCCGAACAGCATGGACGTCTTGTCGTCGTAGAACAGCGGGTTG
>JALYQB010000309.1 GCA_030856045.1 Actinomycetota bacterium | reverse complement strand
ACACCTCGTCGCCCTCGTCCGCGCCGGCGCCACGTTCAAGGCCGGCAAACTCGTCGAACGACCCGACGACCACCACCAACCCGAGGCCGCCTAAAAGATCTTCATCCACAGGTCTTGACTATTGCTCGCTGCCGCAACCACGACCCAACGCCTCGGCCACCCACCCAACGTCTTCACGACCAACATCATGCAGTAGCGGCCATCAGTGCGTCCCTGACTGCTGTGACTGTGATGGGTCAGGGGTTGAGTAGCTGGCTCACCCGCTGCGGCCGCCTGCAGGCCGGGAGCAGCTCGTCCGTCGACTGATCGGTCCGAGCGGTGCTGAGCATTCGGGGCTCGCTGCATTCGGGGCTCGCTTGCCACGCTGGCAAGGTCGCAGTATTCTTCCAGTCATTCGCGGAGAGTGAACATTCGGACACGCAATGTAAAATGAGGGGGAATCGGCATGGGCAGGCACGACGCACCGGAGCCGCAGCCCGACACGTCCGGAGACGGACACGAGCCCGGCGTACCGCCGCCGCCCCACGAGCCGGGCAAGCACGAGAAGAAGTGACCTGCCCCGTGGCCGCTGACCCCGCGCGGCTGCGGCGGCAGATGGTCGACGCGGTGACCGCCGACGACTGCCTGACCAGCTGGCGAGCCGCGCTCACGCCGTGGCTGCCGTCGCTGCTGGCCGTGCCCCGGCACCTGTTCATCCCGGAAACGGTGTGGGTCGCCAACGACACCGACGCCCCGCAGGCGCTGGTCCCGCTGCACCACGAGCAGGACCCGGACCGGTGGCTGGAACTGGCCTACGCCACCGACTACGTCGTCACCCAGGTGGACGACGGTCACCCGGACAGACCGGATCTCGGCGGCGCGATACCGACCGCTCGGCATCGGGTCCGGTCATCGTCGCGGTGATGTTGGCGGCGCTCGACGCACACGAAGGGCATCGGGTGCTGGACACCGGCACCGGCACCGGCTACAACGCCGCGTTACTGGCTCACCTGCTCGGTGCCGAGCAGGTGACCAGTATCGAGGTCGACCCCGATGTCGCGGCCAGCGCCCGCACGGCGCTGTCCGACAACGGGTTCGGCGGGGTCACCACGGTGACCGGTGACGGTGCTCTCGGGTATCCGTCCGGTGGTCCGTACGACCGGGTGATCGCCACTGCGGCGTGCAACCAGATTCCCTACGCATGGATTGCACAGACCCGGCCCCGGGCGGCCGGATCGTGCTGCCCTGGGCGGATACCTACAGCGGCGGGCTGGTGGCGTTGACCGTCGCCGACGACGGCACCGCGAGCGGCACCATCGTGGCCGAAAGCAGCTTTATGTGGCTCCGCGAGCAGCGGCCCGAGCGCGGTGCCGTCATGCCCGCCGCCGGTGACAGCACGAGTGCCCCGGACCGCACCGAGGCCGGCGCCACAGAGTTGCACCCCCACAACGTCACCGGGCCGCACGGCGCCCGGCTCGCCATCGACCAGCGGGTCCCGGGCTGCCAGTGGCGCTACTGGCCCTGGGAACCAGATGACCCCATAGGGGTGCTCTGGCTAGTGGACCCCTGGGGCTCGTGGACCAAGCTGACCCACGCCACCCCGAATGCCGACGAAGATGAGTTCCCACTACTCCAGTTCGGCCCTCGCCGGCTCTGGGATGAGGTTGCAGCGGCGTACCGCTGGTGGGTCGACGTCGGCAGTCCCGACGCGGACCGCTGGTGGTTCACCGTCACCCCGGGCGAACAGCGGGTGGAGTTGGCTTCGCCGCGGCCTCACACCACCCGGACGCCGACGCCAGGATGAGCACGTAGCGTATCCCGCTCGACGCTGGTAGTCCACAACCGTGTGACCGGTATCCACAGGCGCGAGCTGTTGAGATCGTGTCACCGCGAGGAAGTCATCCACGGTCTACGGCCGAAATCCGGCAGTTCGTCCACATGACAGAGCATGTTGTGCACATAGCGACCCACACCGACAACCGGCTAGCTTGCCGTTTGCCGTTGCGCGTGCCTACGGCGTCCGGTGCTCCATGCACAGTGGAGCCTCATACACTGAGCGAGGTAACCCATGCTCCCGTTGCAACAATCAGCGGCACTCGATGATCTTCAGTGTTACGTAGCAGACATGGAGAAGGAACGAGGTTTCGCTCAGCGAGGGGTCATGCAGCAGTGCCTCTTACTCGGTGAAGAGGTCGGAGAGCTCTTCAAGGCGGTTCGCAAGCACGAGAACATGCGTGTCGGGACGACCTCGATGACGGGTACTGTCGACGAAGAGCTTGCGGATATCCTCATCTACCTCTGTGTCATTGCCAACCGACTAGGCATTAACCTGGATGAGGCCTTTCGCAAGAAGGAGGCATTGAACGAGACTCGCTCCTGGGATAGGCCCAGCTTCGCATCGGCCGAGGTACTCAGTTCGCCAACGTTGTGACCAAGCCTGCTCGCAGGCTGCATGTCAATGTAGCGGCTACCAGGCACGACAGCGCCATGCCGCGAAGCTCGTGAGGCGTCCCGTCGACGTTGACATCTTATCGACGGCTACGCTGATTCATCGACCATACCTGCCGCCAGATCATCTGCAGTTCTTCGTCCAGGTAGTAGTCCAGGCTGTCGAAAACAGCACAGTGCTGCTGATGTCTACTGCCCTTGCGCCACCACCGGCGACATGGCCGGCATCGTCGGCATTGTCCGTACCGGTCCACGTGGTGCCATTCATGTAGGTCCACGGCCAAGGCCAGCAACCGGAGCAGTAGCTCGTCATCGCGGTCTGATGTCGGCCCGCGGTCTGCCAGTTCGGCCAGCCGCTGCCGCAGCCGTTCCCCGAGGAGCCGGTATGTCGTCTCCCATACGCTGCTCACGGCTGCCGGTGGGACGCTCCCGTGTGCGATACGTCGGGCAGGTCCACGGCCGTGACAACCTCGCCTGGTACGACAGCGACGGAGTGCTGCTCGGCTCGACGGGTGAACCGCGCTGCGAGCTGGATCAGCCGCGCGGCGAACCCGTGTTGCTCCTCGATCGTCGCGGTCTCGGCCATGATCCGCATGGCCAGTGGCGCAGCAGCACTGTTGACCCGTGCCAGCTCTGCCAGCAGCTCGCGGTCTTCGTGGATCATGGCTGTGGCTCGCGGTTGGTCAAGGTGAGGGCGGTGGCCAGCGCGGTGACCGGGGGCAGCCAGGGGCGGGACAGCGAGGGCGGGGTGACCCAGCGCGGGTAGCCGCGCGGTGTGCGGCTGGGCGGCAGCAGCACCGGCTGGTCGGTCAGCAGCTGCACGTCGGGCCGGTCCAGCCGTCGTGGCACCCGCTCGGGCGCGCCGGGGTAGGGCGCGGTGAGGAATACCCAGATCTCGGGGTGCCCGGGTGGCTCGAGGACGGGCCCGTCCTGCATGCGCAGGCGCAGCACGTGCTGCGCGGCCTCGCCGAGTTCGGCGGGCAGCTGCACGGCGAGCAGGGTCGGGCCGGGGGTGGCGACGAGGTGGGAGCCGGTGAGGGTCACGGGCCAGCCGAGCAGTTCGGTGTAGTCGAACTCGGCGGCGTGCACGTCGGCCTCGGGGTGCGCGGTGTTGGGGTGGATCATGGGAGCAGCACAGTCGTTGTCGGGGTGCGGGGGAAGCGACCGGTTGTGTGCCGGTTGTGGGTCAGCAGCGGGCAGCGCCGCCTGGTGAGGGTGTCGGTTGGTCTCGTCAGGCTAGGTTCACGGTCTTGACGGCAACGTGGGGACGGAGACCGTGGTGACAGACCGGGGCGATCGATCACATCCGTTGGACGCCGTGCTCACCGATCGGGGGCTGAGTCTGGCTGGTCTTGCTGAGTTGTTCCGCGCGGCGGTGGCCGCCCGGGGGTTGCGTTCGGGTGCTGATCGCAATCTGATGTGGAAGTGGAAGACGGGGCGGCGGGTGCCGACCGAGGAGTCGCAGTGGTATCTGGCCGACGCGCTCGGTGTCCCGCGGGAGCTGGTGCTGGAGCTGGGGTGGCCGGAGTGGCTTCGTCACGCCGTCGCTGGCTCACGGTCGGTGCTCGACGTAGCGTGGTCTGCGACCGGGATGGTGCGGGTGCTTCGGGGTATCGCGGGAGGTCGGGTGGATCGCCGTGGTTTCATGTTCGTCACCGGCGGGGCGCTGTCCGGGGTGGCCGCGAGCTGGGCCGGGGCACTGGAGGGCGCATCCTCCTCCCCGGCCGCGCCGGATGCCGCCGATGATCCCGGGCGGCTGAGTGCGGCCACCGTGGATCGGGTGGGGCATCGTCTCGCTGAGTTGCGCCATCTCGACGACGCGCTCGGCGGCGCTCGGTTACACCAGCTGGCGGTGGCCGAGTTCGGCTGGCTGACTCAGCTCGTGGAGACCGCAGGCTACGAGACGCCCACCGGTCGGCGCCTGGTGGGCCTGATCACCGAAGCGGCCCGGCTGTGTGGCTGGCTGCACTTCGACGCCGCCCACCATGCCGCCGCGCAGTCCTACTACATCGCCGGGCTGCGCTGCTCGGCTACCGCCAAGGATCCGCTGGCCGGTGCCCACATCCTGGCGTGCATGAGCCTCCAAGCCATGCGGACCGGCCACGACCAGGACGCCGTCAATCTCATCGACAGTGCGCACCAGCAACTCGGCCGTGATGCCACGCCTCGGTTGCGGGCGTTGCTTGCCAGCCGCAAGGCCCGCGCCCACGCTCGGGCGGGTGAGGCCGCTGCCTGTGGCCGGGCACTCAACAGTGCCGAGAGACTCCTCGATGCGGCATCGCCCGGTACCCGGGAACCGGACTGGATCTACTACTTCGACGATGCCGAGCTCGCCGCGACGGCCGGTGGCTGCTGGATCGCCCTGCGCCAGCCCGCGCGAGCCAGACCGCTGCTCGACACCGCGCTGCACACGATCGATCCGAGCTTCGTGCGGGACCGGACTGTCCTCCACGCCCAGAGCGCCGACGTATACCTGCAGGACGGCGAGCTCGACCTCGCCTGCGAGGAGCTCGGTTCAGCGGTGGACCTGGCACACCGGACCGGCTCGGTGCTCTCCATCTCCTACATCA
>JALYQB010000307.1 GCA_030856045.1 Actinomycetota bacterium | reverse complement strand
CAGCAGCCCCCCGCTCGCGTTCTGCCGGGTACCACCATCGACCCGGATCTGCTGCGGCCTGCAGACGTGCGTGCGCTGACGGACAAGGACCTGACAGCTCGGCACGACGCGGCGGTGGCCACGCTAGGGCGATTCCGGTCATGCCCCGCGGACCTGAGGCACCCCTACTGGACAGTGTCGGGCGAGGCGGCGCGAGCCGGGACCGAGCTGGCGCGGCGGAGGGCGCTGCAGGCCGGGCGCACCTTCACCGACACCGAGGTGGCGACCGCTCGGAAGGCGTTCGAAGAAAACGCTGCCAAGCCGAAGGGCGGCGGCCGCAAGGAATGCATCGTGATTCTCAACTCGGTACTCAAGGATTTGTGGGCAGCGCCAGCCCAGAAGCACACGAACAAGACCATTGAAAAGGCAATGGCGCTTTTCCAGGCCGGTGGCCGAGCCGGGCCAGCCCACGAGATTTGGTTCACGACCCGCGGGGGCAGGGTGACCCGTGGAGGAGCCCGGCCAGAGGGCCTGCAGGGGAACGTGTGGCAGGCCGCCGTCGACATGGCGGCGGGGGACCCCGGCTGGAGCATGTTCGGTATGAGCCTCATGGACGGCTACCACGCACTGACCCTCACGCTGGACAACAACGATCCGTCGAAGCCCACAGTGTTCCTGTCTGACCAGGTGCCGGGCTGGACTGGCGGGTGGAAGGAGTACGGCCGGGCTGAGCTCGACGCGCACGTGCTCGGAATGGTGCAGGACTGGTGGGACGGCATGCCAGAGGGCGGGAAACACACCACCGTAGTGCGCCTGTGGAGGCTGAGAAGGACCCCGGCAGCGCCTAGCCCGTGATCTCATCGCCCGTGAAGCACAATCGCACCCCGCAGGCACAGTACGGACAGGACCCGGTGGCCCGGGGTTCTACCCAGCGGGCCACATCGGGAATCTTCTTGGATACGCGCAGCTGATCGATCTGCATGCGCGGCGGCTACTGGGAGACGGGGGCCGAGAGGTCTGGGGGGCCGCTGATGAGGCCGGCGACGGTCACGTGGAACTGCATGGCCCGGTACGGCCAGTTCGTTGTGGTGTTCCACTGGCTGACCACCAGGTGCAGGTCATCGAGGGTGGAGCCGGGCACGATGTAGCCGCCGTAGAGCTGGGCCACCTGGCCGCGGGCGTGGTCCTCGGTGCCCCAGGAACTGCCGTGCACGAGTGTCTCGCGCGGCGCCTGGGACAGGTTCGCCGTCGGCGAGTCGAGGCTCAACAGGTCGATGCGGTAGCCGCCCGCGTTGAACAACGCCAGCAACCAGCGGCCGTCGACGCGACGCAGACACAGCTCGCCGTGCTTGCCGGTGAGCGCGATGGTCGGGGGGTTGCCCCACGCCCAGGTGCCTTCGCGGTATCCCCAGCCCTGCCAGGCGGCGGGGTCGACGAGGCGATCTGCGGGGACGCGCTGCAGGATCAGGCCCTTGTCGCGCTGGAACCCGGTGGAGAACACGTACACGTAGCCGTCGCCCCCGCGCTCCCAGGTGAGAATCTGGAACAGACCGCCGTGGTGGTTGCCCGGCCACCTGACTCCGGTGCGGTCCCAGGTCTCGCCGTTGTCCGTGGAGCGGAGCACCTCGGTCCAGTGGACGTTGCCGATGCCTTCGCACACCATCACGTGCAGGTACATCTCGTCGGCGACCGTGATGACGTCGGTGGGCAGGATCGTCGTGACCCTGCGGCCGTCGATGACCGAACCGTGGCGGTAGGCCAGCACCTGGTGGGCGTAGTCGCCGAGCCCGGCCGCCCCGGTCCATTCGATGCCTGTGCCGACGGTCGCGGGGTCGCCGAACAGCACGACCGGCGACCGCCACCCGGGACCGCCGACGCCCGCCCGCTCGAACGTGTCGCCGAACACCGACACGAGTCGCCCGTCCGGTGCCGCGACGGTCACACCCAGATCGGTTCCACCGACTCCGAACCGGTCGGTGTGACCGGGCCCGGTCAAGTCTTTGATCTTACTCGCGACAGCCACCGCCCCCCTTTCAGCTCACCTAAGACGGGTCCTTATCCGCGCCCGGCGCCGGACGCCCCAACCGAGACTACGATCTGGACACGTCGGGGATGCTCGCGAGTCCGCGCCGTGAGCGTCGCACCGCCAGGAACCCGCCCGCCTGAATCCTTCGACTACCTCTGGTCCAGTTGGCCCCGCCAGTAGGCGAGGTTACGGCGGGTGATCAGGGTGTCGGGGTGGTCGGCGCCCAGCACCCGCAGCCGGTCGGCGAGCAGCTCCTGGAACGCGGCGACCGCGCCGGCCGGGTCCCCCGCCGCACCCCGCCAGCGCGCGACGTTGTGGGAGCAATTGTCAAGACCTGTGGATCAAGATCTTTATGCTGCGGTGTCGACGGGTTGGCCGTCGGGTCGTTCGACGAGCTTGCCGGCCTCGAAGCGGGCCCCGGCGCGGACGAGCGCGACGAGGTGG
>JALYQB010000276.1 GCA_030856045.1 Actinomycetota bacterium | reverse complement strand
CCACCGCGGACAGGTGCGCGTCGGCGACCGGATCCGGCTCGGCCGCGGCCGGCCGGCCGGCCAGCACCCGCTCCACCGCCTCGTCGGACAGGTACAGCCCGCGGAACGGGTCGTCGGGCTGCGGGTCGAGCTCACGGCGCCCGGCCACGGCGCGACGCACCCGCTCCTCGACGACAGCGAGCCGACCGAGCAGGTGGGCCAGGCCCGGATCCGCGCTCATCGCGGCCGGCGACGGGTCCGGGTCATCGCGGGGCGCGGGGCGGGCGGCTCCGGACGGTGCTTGCCGACCCGGCCGTCCGCCTGCTCCCCGTCCAGGTCACCGAAGTCCACCTGCATCCCCTCGCGCACCGGCGGCCCGGCCGGGTACCGCTTCCCGGCGTCGATCGGAGCGCTGACCACCACGTCCAGCGACGGCTTGAGCTCACCGCCCAGCGCAGTCCAGACGTCGGCGAACGCGCGGTCCTCCGGCGGCGGCAGCGCCACCGTGAGCGGCACCGGCAGTTCCAGCTGCGCGAGTGAACCCTCGAGCAGGGCAACCGGAATCGACTCGTGGCCCAGCAGAGCGGACAGCAGTGAGGACAGCAGCCGGTGCTCGTCCTCCGGTCGCTGGGTCCACGCGGTGAGCAGGTAGGACAACTTGACATGCCGAGGCGGCATGTGCCGGGCGGCGACCACCCCGTCGGCGTCGTACTCGTTGATCAGCCCGCGCTCCCGGCGGCGGAGGTCCTCCCGGATGTCGTACAGGTAGAGGTTCACCGTCGGGGCGTTGCGCCGGGCCGCCCAGTCCTTGGTCGGGGCGTCGAACACCACGTCGACGTCCGAACCGGCCAGCGCTTCGCCGCGCACCAGCCGGCGCAGCGCCTCGTCCACCTCGTGGATCATCCGATCACCGCCCCAATGGGTGTCACTGTCGGTGTCACCGTCGCGGTCACTGGCGCTCGAAGAGCTCGATCTCGCTCAGGGCGAGTCCGGGGCTCTGCACGGAGCGGTAGATGGACACGACGTGGATCTCGACGCTGGTGGCGCCGGAACCTCCGTCGAACTCGACCTCCTGCTGCTCGGGCGTGTCGCTGAGCGTCACGTCGGCGGTCTGGCCGGTGGAGTACACCAGGTGCAGCTGCTGCGGCCGGCCCAGCGCCTGGAAGTCCTCGCCCCCACCGTTGTGGACGATGGCGCGTACCAGGTCGGTCGGGCGGTCGAACCCCAGCACGAGCGTGGGCTCGGCCGCCGCATCCGGTGCCGTCCAGAAGGTGTTCCTGAACCCGTCGGTGGCCGCGCCCGCGGGGTGATCGGGGAGCTCGCCGGTGGCGGCGACCGACGTCGGCCGGACCGGTACGTACTGCGTGAAGATCAGCGAACCCACCCGGTCCTTGGCCGCCAGCGCCCGCTCGTTCACGGCACCGCGTAGCGGGGGGACGATCGCATAGAGCAGCCCCGCGAGCACCAGGGCGACGATGAGTGCGCGGCGGAGCGCCGCGAACAGGCCGCGTATCGGCCGCAGCCCCAGGCCGGGGCGACGTCTCGGCCGGCTTCCCGCCGGGCGCACTCGCCGCGGGGAGAGGAGCCGAAGGAGCTTGCGCCACCACGGGGTCGGCACCACCGCGGCGGTGTGCAACGAAGCGCCGCACCGGCTGCAGAACCGGCGGGTCGGTGGATTGCCCTCACCGCAGTCCCCGCAGATCAGGTCGTCGGGCTGCGGCGGCAGCGTGGGCGGCGCCGGCGCCACCGGCACCTTCTGCCGCCGCGACCGCACCGGCTGGGGGGGCAGCGGTTCCGGCTGGGGCTTGCGCTCACGCGGGCCCGAGGGCGTCGGGGTGCTTGGCGCCGGTCGGTCCTGCAGGTCCGGGGTCACCTCCGGCGCCGGGGCGACCAGCGCCGCAGCCGCCGGGCGCTCCGGCTGCTCGGGTGTCGGCTGCGGCTCGGGTGTCGCGACGTCCGGCTTCGCCGATGCGGGCTCGAGCTTCTCCCCGGTCCACTCGAGGTAGTTCCCGCACGAGCCACAGAAGGCGTCCCCGTCCGCGTTGTGGCTTCCACAGTTGCGACAGACGATCACCCGGTCACCACCTCCGCTCGGCGCACCGCTGGTGTCCAGCCTCCGCTCGGCGTACCGCTGGTGTCCAGCCTCGCCGCGGTGCCCTATGGGGAGGTCATACCGGTCCGTTCGGGCGCGTGACGGCGTGGCTCAGGCGGGGCGGCCGACGCCGCTGAGGTCGTTGCCTCCCGCGGCGACCGTGGCCACCTGCACCGGCATGCCGAACGTGGGGGCGTTGACCATCAGGCCGTTGCCGAGGTACATCCCGACGTGGTGCACCTTGGTCGCCGGGTTGCCGTAGAACACCAGGTCACCGGGCAGCAGCCCCTCGGGTGCGACGCGCTCGGTGGCGAAGTACTGGGTGTGCGCGGTGCGCGGCAGGATGACACCGGCGGTGGCGTAGGCGGCGGTCGTCAAACCGGAGCAGTCGAACCCGGCGTCGCCGGTCTCGGGCCCGTTGCCACCCCAGACGTAGGGCAGGCCGATCTGCGCGACGGCGAAGTCGATCGCGCGGCCCGCGGCGGGGCTGATCGGGATGCCGGTGCGCATCGCATCGGCGTAGCTGGTCGCGACCGCGAGGACGCGGTGCAGGAACGCGGTGTCGTCCTGGATGGACCGCACGGCCGCGGTCCAGCCGGCTTCGTCGCTCGTGGTGCGGCCGTCGGCGCACAGCGTCCGCGCCGCCTCGGTGGGCGGCAGGTCCGGCGCCGCCCGGGACACCGCGGCGAGGGTGATCCAGGAGAGCTGGCAGCCGGGGGTGTCGGCCTGGGTGTTGATCTCGGCGGTGGCGAATTCCGCCAGCTGGGGGGGCGCGACGGGCACGAGCCCCGCGGTCCGGTCGACCCACTCGCGCAGCGGGTCGAGCGCTCCGGAGGGGGCCTGCGGCGTGACCGCTGCCTGCAGCGCGGCCGGTGCCTGCAGCGCCGCGATCGGGACCGCCCCGACGGCCAGCTCGGGCAGCGGCTCACCCAGTACCGCGCGGGTGGCCCCCGGTTCGGTGAAACCCACCGAACCGACCGCGAGGGACAGCCCCCACAGCGTCGATGCGGCGACGGCGCAGACCAGCGCGCCGAGCGCAGCTCGGAGCATCGTCAACCGGGAGCGGACAGACACACGCCACACAGTAGCCGACCGTTTCCACATCACGGGGTATTGAGCCAGATCACTGTGTCGACGCCGCGAGGGCCGGGTCCGGTGCCCATTCGGGCAGGTCCCGGTGCCCGCTGCCCCGTCCAGCCGGGCCTGTACCCGCGGCCGTGCTCCGTGGTGGTCTTCCGGGGTGCGGATCGCGTGCTTCGCGGCGCTGCTGGTCGTCCTGGCGGTGCCGGGGCCTGCGGTGGCGCAGCCGGCTGCCCCGGATACCCCCTCGGAGCCGGTGTCGCGGGTGTCACTGAACGGCAGCAGCGGGACCGCCGACGTGTCCGACGACGGCACCCAGGTGGCCTACGCCGACGAGGCCGGACAGCTCCTGGTCCGGGACCTCGGGAGCGGGGCGACCACACCCGTGTCCGACGGCCCCGCGAGCTCCCCGAGCCTGTCCGCGACCGGGCGCCTCGTCGCGTTCGTGCAGGACGGCCGGGTGCTCGTCGCGGACCGCGATCCCGACGGCGACGGCGTGCTCGGTCCACCCGAGGTGACGCCCGTGACGGGCACCACCGGGGACCTGCCGCTGCAGCGGGTCGCGGGACCGCCGCAGCTGTCGGCGGACGGGTCCACGCTCGCGCTGGCTGCGGCGCAGGCCCCGGACTCGTCGGCGCTGACCGCCACCGTGGTGCGCTCGCTGGTCTCGTCGCAGTCACTGCTGGCGGGGATCCCGCTGTTGGAGGAGCTGCCGATCCTGCGCAGCCGCGCCGTCGCGGCGGAGCGCTCGCCCGCGGTCGGCGGCGTGGTGGACCTCGGCTTTCTGGTGCGGCCGGGACGGTCGAGGACCGTGGGGGTCGAGCTGGCGAACACCGGTCCCGCCCCGGTGACGCTCGGCGACGCCGCGATCGACGCGCCGTTCCGCGTCCGGGACACCGACTGCGGCACGCTCGCGCCCGAGGCGACGTGCTCGATCGAGCTGACGTTCACCGCCGATCCGCCGAGCTGCGAGGCCGGGACCGCGCAGGGCCTGCTCACGGTGGCGTCCCCCGACCCGGCCGCGCAGGCCGTGTTCCCCGTCGTGGCGGACTGCCGGCAGCCGACCTTCGGGCCCGGCCCGCGGCCGCCGTCCTGCCCGGAGCCGGACCTGACCGGCCTGGTGCCGCGGGTGGTCGGCGCGCGGCCGGGTGTGGCGGAGCACCTCGTCGTCGACGCGGGCGC
>JALYQB010000268.1 GCA_030856045.1 Actinomycetota bacterium | reverse complement strand
CGAAGGTCACCAAAGGGCCCGGCTCGAAGGCGGCCGGCCTCGCGATGGCGTTCAAGCTCATCGAAGCCGCCCAAGACCGCTGGCGCGCCGTGAACGCACCCCACCTCGTCGCGCTCGTCCGCGCCGGCGCCCGTTTCGAGGCCGGCAAGCTAGTCGAACGACCCGACGGTCAACCCGCCGACACCGCAGCCTAAAAGATCTTGATCCACAGGTCTTGACAATTGCTCGTCGAGGATGGGATCGAGCTGATCGCGTTCGACGCCACCGAGGTACAGCTCGACGAACTCCCCTGCTTCCGTAGGTTGACCAGCGCAAACGCGGATCACGCGACGTGTGGCTCTCACCCCGTCACGGGGTTTCGTCTCAGTTATCGTCTCGGTTGGGTGCCCGCGAGGCTGCCGGTGCGGGTGGCGAAGCTGGCCCTGACAGCTGCGGTGAGCACTGGTAGTACGCCGCCGACCGCGACTCAACCGGTCCGCCTGAGCGGAGCGGGTCCTTCCGCGCATGTTCCCCGCAGCCGGCTCTCCACTGCCTGGCGACCGCACGAGGCCGATGCCGACGAAGCTACCTGTCCGTCTGCGAGGCGGTACTGTAACGAATCAGCGCGCTGTGCGACATAGAAGTCAGCACCCTGCCATATGGGAATCGGAGAATAGCATGTGGCCTTTTCGCCGACGTAAGCACCTGCACCAGGCTGTTGTGACCCCGCTCGACACCGTCGCTCTCTCAGTCTCAACGCCAGTCACGACCTCCCGGCTCCGAGCCGCGCCTCCGGCGGACCTCCCTCCTGCGAGCAGCCTCCGGCTTCGCGGTCTGTCCGCCGACGGCCGGCTCTCCGTCGTGGGGGAATCGCATTACCAGCCAGCGCTCGCCGACGCCGCCAAAGGTCTAGCCGCAGGCGACTCGTGGGAGGAAAAGATTCCAGTGGTCGCGGTACTGGTGCCAGAGCCGGAAAATCCGTATGACGAGTACGCAGTGCGAGTTGACGTGCTTACCGATTTAAGGCCATTAGCGGTTGGCTACTTGGCAAGCTCCGAAGCTGAGGAATATCAACTGCCGCTCCTGCGACTGCGCGAGCAGGGCTGGCTCGGTACCTGCCCCGCTCGTATCACAGGTGGTGGCCAGAAGTACTACGGGATCTATTTACATCTCGCCCCCGCTGCCTGCCTTCACATCGCCAATTCAGTGGACGGGTTAACGATGCTCGACCCGGACCGCATTGTCACCGTCACGCAGGAAGAGCACCATCAAGCAGCATTGGATCCTTTCGCTCCAAGGGGTGGCGAGCTGAACCGTCGCGTCGCCGTGGAGCTTACCTATTGCACCATTTCAAGAGGCAAGTACCGGGGGGAACGAGCAGTTGAGGTGTGCCTCAACGGAAACCGGATTGGCGAACTTACGTTCGGGATGACCGAGCGCTACTGTCATCTGATTGATGATGCACTTTTCAGGGGCACTCGCCCTGGGTGTGAAGCTCTTATCTTCCGCGGCGAGCGCGGGATTGAGGTCGAGCTACGACTTCCGACGGGAGTGCCAGCCCGGCGTAGCGGGGGTGTCTGACCGGAAGGGCCACCCACCGGCCCAACACCATCCAATTCCACCTGCAGAAATTCAGCGCTTGACGACGCTACCGCCGAGTTAGCCCCAAGAGGGCCGAGCGAAGGGAATGTCATGGCCAGTCACTTCCGCATCGACCCTGTCTTTGGGGACATCGCGGACGTGGCACATCGGAGACCAAACCGGCAACGTGCCAGCGTCACGCACGACCCCCGGGTCGCGCGCGGATCCAAGCACTGCTCGCGCCATTGGGCGAGCTGAGGCCCACCCTATGCGTGGTACAGCGCTGGGTCACGACGCCGTCTTCATCAGCTACGCTCGCAAGGACGGCATCGACAACGTTCGATGGCTTGAGCGCGAGATCCGCAGGGCTGGCTTCGCCACCTGGCACGACACCAGCGACATCGATATCTCCTCGGACTTCACCGCCGAGATCGAGCTGGCCATCAGGGGCTGCCGGGCGATGGTACTCTGCGTCAGCCCCGATGTGGTCCGGCTGGACAGCTTCGTCCGCCGCGAAATAGCGTTCGCCCGGCTCGTGAACCGACCCATCGTCGTGGCGCGGTTCGCCGACGTCACGCCGCCGATCTCCGTGGTCACGAACACGTTCGTCGACTTCCACGTGTCGAGGGTCGATGCCCTCGCCCGGCTCTTGCGGTTTCTTCGGGAAGACGACGACGGCGATCATTCCTCCACTGGCGTATCACCGGAGCGCGACTACCTCGAGTCCCTGTATCGGGAGATCATCGACATCCTCGACGAGGCCGTCCTGATGCCGCTCACCGGTCGGCGCGGACGACTGATGGAGGTCACTGGTTCAGTCGTCCAGTTTACGGGTCGGGCACGGGACGGCGTGGTGTCGGAACGCTTTCGGAAGGCTGCGTTGCCAGTCATGAATGCCACCGTTCGGCAGGCCTTCGACCACAGCAGAGGCAGGCTCGGCATCGTCGGAGAAGCCGGTTCCGGCAAGACCATCTCCATGCTGGCGCTGGCCCGAGACCTCGCCACGACGGCGTTGACGGAACCGGGTGCACCCTTGCCCGTCCTAGTCTCCGCCGCGACCTGGGGGGCAGAGGGACGGACGGAATCGGGCTTGACCGACTGGATCGGTCGGGAGGTGCCGCTGCTCCACACGCAGATCGACCAGCTGTTCCGATCGGGTCGGGTGGTGCTACTCGTCGACGGGCTGGACGAGGCGCCGACCGCGTACGGTCGGACCGAGCAAAGGGGCGGTTCCGTCCGCGACGAGCTCGTCCGATGTCTCGCGCGCGTCCAACTGTTAGTCATCGCCGGCCGCCCCGGAGCCTTCGAGAGCGCTCACCAGGAACTCGGCGTCCCCAGCATGCTCGAGCTGCAACCGCTCGATGACAAGCAGATCGCCGACTTCGTGCACGATCTGCCAGCGGCCGCCACCGTGTTACGCAACGACGATAGCATGAGGGAGACGGCGCGCACGCCGCTGATGTTGACGATGCTGTGTTCTGCCATCGACATAGCGACCGGGAATGATCTCGGACGCCTAACCCCGACGGAGGCACGGGACCTGATCGTGGTGGCATTTGTGGAGACGAGATTCGCGCGCGAATCGGCGGGCTCCCGGGTCGGACTCGACGAGTTGCGCCGATCTCTCGGGGCGCTGGCAATGAGCGATGTGGGCGGTGGGGGCAACCGCAACCTCTTCAGCCAGGACACTGCGCGGACCATGCTGGGCGCCGACGGACTCCATCTCGTCGAGCAGATGAGCATCCTCGTGCCCACGGGCCGGATCGCTCCGGTTCCTCCACGTCGCGCTCCGGGACCACTTCGCGTTCGCCGAGGCAGTGCGTACCGCCGACGATCCGGACGACGACATCCGGGACGGTGCGGCGTGGGCCCTCTGGCAGATCCCCGACACCCGCGCGTTCGACGTCCTGCTCCGAATGCTCGACGATCCCTACCCGTACGCGCGCGGAAGTGCAGCAGGTGCCCTCGGTCGATTGGGCGACCCGCGGGCACTGCCCGCGTTGAGCGTGCTCCTCAGCGACGACACGCCCGTGGTCAGCATGTACGGGTCCTCGATCCGCGATGTCGCGGGGTGGGCCATCCGCGAAATCGATGACGGTCGATGATAATCCTCAGTGGGCATCCGGCTTCCGTGATTACGTCGAGCGTGCCGAGCAAGCTACCCACAGTACTCTCCGCGATCAGCAGGTGAAGGATTGTTCTACGGGACGGGTTGGTCAGTCGGGCATGGCGCGGTCCTGGCGCCCGCCGAGGTCATCCGCAGGCGGTTCTTCCCTGGCGGCGCATGACGGTGTTGCCCGATCTTGTTCGAGGAGTCGTCGGGGACCCGGGCCGTGGCTGGCGAGCTGGTCGTAGGGGTTGGCCAGCCGACAGCGGTCGATGGACAGGCAGCCGCATCCGACGCAGTCGGTGAAGTCGTCGCGTAGCTGTTGAAGGTGCAGGGTGAACCGCAAAGTCGTTCTTGCTGGTCACGAGCTGTTTTCAAGGGTGGGGTTCAGGCCGAGGATGGCCAGGAGCAGGTGGGGGTCGTGTTTGATCTTCCGGAGGGTGGCGGCGATCTTGGTATGGCCGGCCTGGCGGATCAGCCCGAGTGCCAAGTTACGTAGCGTGACCATGATCCGGGGTCGGGATGCGGTCCTCACCCGAGAGGCGTCTTCTCGCCAGGTCACGTCCCGCACCCAGTGGATCTTGTTTTCT
>JALYQB010000246.1 GCA_030856045.1 Actinomycetota bacterium | reverse complement strand
CCGAGGTACGGACGAACCTCCTCGAGCGCCTCGTGCACCCGCACCTCCACGGGGACCGGGTGGAGCCCGTGCAGCAGCAGCAGGTGCGCAACCAGCTCATCGTCGGCCGCGGCGCGCGCCCGCTCCTCGCCCACGGCAGCCAGCACCCGCGCCAGCCCCTCGCCGTAGAGGTCGAGCAGCACCTGCACGGTCTCGGTCGCGCGGTCACGGGCGACCGGGTCGGCGAGGGACTCGATCTCCTCGAGCAGCCCCTCGATCCTCCCGACCCGGTCGCGTGCCTCGGTGTCGTCCAAGCCCCCCGCCCCTACTCGTTGGCCTGGCCGAACATCGGCGAGTGGACCTGCTTGAGCGTCTTGCCGTTGCCCAGGTACATGTGCACGCCGCACGGCAGGCACGGGTCGAAGCTCCGAACCGCCCGCATGATGTCGATCCCGCGGAAGGTGTCGCGCCCGTTGTCCTCGAAGATCGGCATCCCCCCGACCGCGTCCTCGTACGGCCCGGGCGTCCCGAAGGAGTCGGTCGGGCTCCCGTTCCACGGCGTGGGCGGGTAGGGGTGGTAGTTGGCGATCTTCCCGTCACGGATGACCATGTGGTGGGAGAGCACGCCCCGCACCGCCTCGTGGAAGCCGCAGCCGATCGACTCGTCCGGGACCTCGAAGCTCTCGAACACCTTCGTCCGCCCGGCACGGACCTCCTCCATTGCCCTTTCGAGGAAGTGGAAGGCCGCTGCCGCCGCGTACGCCGTGAAGTACATCCGCGCGCGGTTGCGCTCGAGCGCGTTCGACCACTTGGGGATCGTCCACTCGAGCTTGGTCTCGGGCGTTGCCGGCGTTGCCGGCAGGTTGATCTCGACGCTATGGCCGGTCCGCGCCTGGATATACCCGATGTCGACCTTCTTGGCCAGGGCCGTGGCCCACAGCCGCGCTAGCGGGCCGCCACCGGTGTCCAGCGCGAGATTGTCCCCGGTGCGCTGGTCGAACCACCGCGGGCTCATCACCCACGAGTAGTTGCCGCCGTCGATGTCGCGCTTCTGCGGCTTGGGGATCGTCGTCTGGTTCCAGGGGTGACGCTTGTCGACCGGGTTACCGAGCGGGTCCTTCTCGACGAAGACCTCCTCGTTGGTCCAATCGTCGTAGTAGGAGGAGCCGAGCATGATCCGTATGCCCAGGTTGATGTCCTTGAGGCTCGTGGTCACGAGCTCCCCGTCGACGATGACACCCGGCGTGACGTGCATGGCGTTGCCGGCGTTCTCGAGGTTCGAGTACTGGTAGGTCACGACGTCGGGATCCTGGAGCGCGCCCCAGCAGCCGAGCAGCACCCGGCGACGCCCGACCTCCTCGTAGCCCGGCAGGGCCTCATAGAAGAAGTTGAACACGTCGTCGTTCACGGCGACGCCCTTCTTGATGAAGTCGAGGCAGCGCAGCAGACGCGTCAGGTAGTCGGTGAACAGCGACGGCGTTGCCACCGTGCCGACCCCACCGGGGTAGATCGTCGAGGGGTGGACGTGGCGCCCCTCCATCAGGCAGCACATCTCACGAGTGACCCGACTGACCTTGAGCGCCTCCTGGTACAGCTCCCCGGTGAACGGGTTGAAGGCGCGCATGATGTCGGCGATCGTGCGGTAGCCGTGGACCGCGGCGCCGGGCGCCTCGGTCTTCTCGGCCAGGTCCATCACGCCCGGATTGGTGTCCCTGACCATCTGCTCGCAGAAGTCCACGAACACCAGGTTGTCCTGGAAGATCGTGTGGTCGAAGATGTACTCGGCGGCCTCGCCGAGGTTGACGATCCACTCCGCCAGCGGCGGCGGCTTGACCCCGAAGGCCATGTTCTGGGCGTACATCGCGGTCACGGCGTGGTTGTCGCCGCAGATACCGCAGATGCGGCTCGTGATAAAGCCCGCGTCGCGCGGGTCCTTGCCCTTCATGAACACGCTGTAGCCGCGGAACAGCGACGACGTGGCCTTGCAGGACACGACCTCGCGCTGGTTGAAGTCGATCTTCGTGTAGATCCCGAGGTTCCCGACGATGCGGGTGATCGGGTCCCACGACATGTCGACGATGTTGCCTGCCTGCGGCTCGACTCTTTCCTGGATTGCCATAGCGCTGTCTCCCCTTTTCTCTAGTTAGGCCAGCGCAGCTGGACGCCGGTGGTCAGTTCGTCACGGTTGTGACGCCACTTCGGTTCTTTGTTCACGGTATGGTTGGTGATCCCGCGCATCTTGCGGATCATCGCCCCGTAGGCCCCGGTCATCGCGCTCGACACGCTTCCGCCCGGGGGCGCGTCCATGAACGGCATGAACTTGTCGGGGAAGCCCGGCATCGTGCAGCCGATGCAGATCCCGCCGACGTTCGGGCACCCGCCGATCCCGCCCATCCAGCCGCGCTTGGGCACGTTGCAGTTGACCACCGGCCCCCAGCAGCCGATCTTGACCTGGCACTTGGGCGAGTTGTAGTCCTTCGCGAAGTCGCCCTGCTCGTAGTAGCCGGCCCGGTCGCAGCCTTCGTGAACCGTCTTGCCGAAGATCCACTGCGGTCTGAGCGCCTCGTCGAGCGGGATCACCGGCGCGAGGCCGGCCGCCTGGTAGAGCAGCCAGATGAGCGTCTCCATGAAGTTCTCAGGCTGCACCGGGCAGCCCGGCACGTTGACGATCGGCAGGCCCCCGGCGGAGCGGAAGTCCCAGCCGAGGTAGTCGGCGAGGCCCATGCAGCCGGTCGGGTTGCCGGCCATCGCGTGGATGCCGCCGTAGGTCGCGCAGGTACCGACGGCCACGACGCCCCAGGCCTTATGCGCGAGCTTGTCGAGCCATGAGTTGAAGGTGAGCGGCTCGCCCGTCGCCGGGTCGTTGCCCATCGAGCTCCAGTAGCCCTCGCCGCTCAGGTTCTCGTTCGGGACCGAGCCCTCGACCACCAGCACGAACGGCGCGTCCAACTGGTCATTGGCGGCGTCGTGGAACGGCTTCATGAACTCCTCGCCACCCAGCGTCGGCGAGAGGACCTTGTTGTGGAGGTGCACCTTCGGCAGCCCTGGGATGTTGCCGAGGAGGACGTCCTCGATCGTCGGCTGCATCGCGGCGGTGACCGATACGCTGTCGCCGTCGCAGCTCATACCCTCCGAGATCCAGAGAATGTGGACCTCCTCGACTCCCTGGACCTCTTGATTCGAAGCGGCTTCTGTTGCTGCCACGCTTCTACCTCCTTCCGGTGACCAACTGGTCGTCGTCCACAACTACGAGCGCGTCTACGAGCAGTTCCTCGC
>JALYQB010000230.1 GCA_030856045.1 Actinomycetota bacterium | reverse complement strand
GGACGCGTCGAGTGTCTGGGGCCGCTGTCGTTGGTAGGTCTCAGTTCGGGGTCTCGTGTCATGGTGGACGACGCCGATGTAGCCGAGGGCAATGTTTCGGCGGCCGCGCGGCGGGAGCCGACCCGGGTCCCTCTCCCGATCACGTCGACCGCCACCGCGCGCCCCGCGGGAAGTCGACATCGACCTGCTCTGCCCGACCGTCCAGCAGCACTGCCAGCCGGGCGGTGACCAGCCAGCGCGCCTGCCGCGCCGAGCGGGCGGCCGTGGTCACTGTTGCGGAACCGGCTGGAGGTGTCCGCCCAGGGTGGTGGTGAGGGCGGAGATCGGTGGGGCGAAGAAGTAGCCGCCGCCGGTCGGGACCACCCAGTCGCGCTCGATGCTGATGCGCACGGTCGATCCGTCCGCTCCCGGCACGTCGATGTGGCGCTCGCGGTTGCCGCGGCTGTCGCGTTGGCCGATCACGGGGTCGTGCCCGCCATCGTTCGGCTGGTTCGGCAGGTTCGACCAGCGCCGGGTGAGGAACTCGAACTGGTCCTCGATGGTCGCGCCGTAGCAGAGGAACATCAGCCCGCGGTCGGCGTCGGGATCCGGGTGGGCAGCGCCGAGGTACGGCTCGCCGTAGGCGATCCCGCGGCGCATGATCATCCGGAGCATGCTGTCGTGCGGCTTGCCCAGCTCCGTGACGATGTCGCGCGGGTGGGTCTTGCGGATGTGCGCGTAGTGCGGGCACACCGTGCCGAGCATGTCGCCCTCGGCCCGGGGGAAGTTGTCGCCGGGGTAGCCGGGTATCGGGCGCAGCGGGAGCGGCCGGGTGTCGTCGTCGAACAGGAAGTTGTTGTTCGCGAACTCGTCGCCGGCCAGGGCGGGGTCGTCGGCCGTGGCCGCCCGCATGAGCGGGGCCCCGCTGGGCCAGCGCCCGACCATCATCGACGCCAGGTGCTCTGGCGTCGTCCCGGTGCGGGTGGCGGCTGCCGCGGCGAAGTTCCAGAACCCTGGGACGTCCTGCCGCAGGCGGCGGCACACCAGGTAGGAGCCGCGCCGTGCCCACTCGGGGTAGGTTGGCGGCTCCGGTTGCGCCGCGCGGTCGACCAGGTTCTCCGTGTCCTGCCGGGGCTCGCCGAGCAGGAACTGTCCGGGCCAGACCAGCTGCTGGCCGGGCTTGGCGTACAGCTCCGGCCGCTTGTCGGCGTCGCCGGCGGTCGGCGCAGCGGGGTAGCGCGGGGTGAGGAAGTCGTCGGGCGCCTCGGAGAGCCGGCCGCGGACGCCCGGCTGCGACACCCCGTCCTTGAAGCCGAAGTGCTCGTGGCCGGCCAGTGCCCCCGGCAGCGCCGCGGCGCACTGCTCGTACACCACCTCGAGCCCGTCGAGTCCGTCGCGGATCTCCTGGACCCGGGCCGTCAGGTCGTGCTCGTCGTCGGCGGCGACGACCACGAGGACGTCCGCCTCATTGTCCGGTCCGCCGACGACCCAGTTGTCCCGGTGGCCGGGGTGCTCGGCCGACGTGGGGTCACCCAGGTAGGTCGAGCGTGCCGCCAGGCCCTGGCGGAAGCTCTCCTCCCCGAACCGCTTCGCCTCGTCCGCTCCGGCCAGCGTCCTGATGCCGGGATGCGAGAACGCGATGTTGACCCAGGTCGCAGTCAGCCCGGCGGGCGCCCGCACCCCCTCGGCCAGGCGCCGCGCGCGGTACTCGCGCACGAAGCCCAGCGCCGCGTCCATCGACGTGATCTCCGACGAGATCCCGGCGACCCACCGCCGGGCCTGCTCGCGATCGCAGATGCGCAGGAACAGGAAGTGCTGATGGTCCTTGTTGAACCCCGGGACGATGTTGCCCTGGATGTCGCGCCGGGCCGCCTCGTCATAGACGGGTTCGATCCGGCCGTCGGGCTCCTCGGCCTGTCCGCCGCCGGGCTCGACGGGCTCGCCGCCGAGGTTGGCGACGTCCACCCCCGGCAGCAGCTCCGGTTCGGCGGCGGCGATGCGCTCCAGAACCTCCTGGGCAGCGGGCTCGGTCACGACGACCTCCGCGCGACGACCACCGGCAGGGACGAGGTCATGTGCTCGGCCAGCTGGCCGCCGTGCAGCACGGGCCGGCC